>NZ_KB235919.1:87037-387037 GCF_000332195.1 Pleurocapsa sp. PCC 7319 | reverse complement strand
CAAAGTGCAAGCACCTTTAGAAACGATTATCGCTACAGAAGAACAAGTAACAATTCCTTTGGAGAGGTCTTTACAATCTCTGTCAGGACTAGATGAGTTTATTTCTTCTACCTATGCAAAACAAAGCATTGTTACGGCGATATTCGATCCCGGTATTAATCTAGAATTAGCCACCAAAGATACCCGAGAGATAGTTAAGCAAGCAAATCTTCCTGCTGCAACTACTTGGGAGATTATTCCGTTTAACTTAAATGAATCGAAGGCTGTTAGTTACACTCTAACCAGTGATAGTAAAACTTTAGCTGAGCTCAATCAAATTGCCAAAACGAAAATAATTCCCTCTCTGAATCAACTCGAAGGGGTCTTAAAAGTAAATCTTTTGGGCGATTCTACTGGTATTGCTAAAGAACAAAAAATTGATTTTCCTACTTTAGTAAGTTTTGAGCAAAAAAATGCTATAGCCATTGAGATAGTCAAAGATAGTCAAGCTAATACTCTGGAGATTGTTGAACACGTAGAGATTGCGATTCAATCTTGGCAAGAAAAACTACCCGAAGTACAAATAAACTTAGCTCAAACTCAAGCAGATTATATTCGCGAAGCAACCCAAGCAACTATAGATGTGCTGTGGTTAGCAATTTTACTGGCTATTATTGTCATCTTTGGTTTTTTACGTAGTTTTACGGCGACTCTAATTACTGCTTTAGCTATTCCGATCTCCTTGTTAGGTACTTTTATCGTTATGGCAATAGCAGGGTTTAACTTAGAAACAATTACCTTACTCGCTTTAGCCTTAACTATTGGTATCATAGTTGACGATGCGATCGTAGAAGTAGAAAACATTGTCCGCTATCTTGATACTGGATATCCAGTAAAGGAAGCTGTTATTCTGGCTACTCGCGAAATTGGCTTTACTGTTTCTGTTTCTACCTTAACCATTGTTGCTGTTTTTTTGCCCATAGCACTAATGAACAACGATGTAGGACAGTTTTTCAAACCCTTTGGTTTGACTGTTTCTGTCGCAGTTATTACTTCTTTATTGGTTGCTCGTACTCTTACTCCTGTTTTAGCTGTTTATTGGCTGAGAAAAACTAAGAAAAAAAAGCGAGAAGACATCAATAACCAAGAAATACAACCTAAAACTCCTCATCTTTTTGGTTTATTTTCTATTTACTATCGTCGATTACTCAACTGGTCTTTATCTCATCGACAAATTGTTTTAGGAATAGCCGTAACTAGTTTTGCTATTGGTATTGCTTTAATCCCCTATGTTCCCAAGGGTTTTATTCCTCAATTGGACCGAGGAGAGTTTAACGTCATTTATAGAACTCCGTTACCGAAACTCTCATCAAGCTCTCCAGTGAATAATGCTGTAAACAGACAAAATTCAGCTCGTCAGAAATCAAAGAATTTTACCTGGTTAAGTGATCTTGCGCGATCGCCAGAAAAAATACTACTCCGAAGAACTTTAAGAGTTGGAGAACAAATTGAACCAATCATCTTATCTCTACCAGAAGTAGAGTCCACCTACAATATTGTGGGAATTAAAGGCGAACCTAATCAAGGCAAATTTTATGTCAAGCTCAAAAGCGATCGCTTGCTCAACACTGCTCAAGTACAAGAAAAATTACGAATTGCTTTAGCTGATATACCTCAAGCAGTTATAAGCGTCGAAAATATTCCCTTTATAGAAATAGAAAACCAACAAAACTTACAAATTGCCTTGGTAGGAAAAGATCTAGTTAGCCTTAATGACTCTGCTCAAATCTTAAAAGATCGTGTTCAACAGTTACCAGAATTTGTTGATGTTACGATTACAGGGTCAGAAATTAATGGCGCTTTACCTGCCAAAATTGAACATTTTCACGGCCAAAGAGTAGTTTATCTTAATGCCAATCTTAGTCAAGGCAAGGCTATTGGAGATGGTACGGCAGAAGTAGTAGCCATAGCACGTTCAATAATTCCAGAAGGAGTAAAAATAGAATTATCAGGAGATTCTGCTCTCAGTAGTGATATTTTACAAGATTTTGCTGGTACATTGAGTTTATCTGTTATCAGTATGTTGTTATTGTTAATCTTACCTTTCGGTAGAATATTAGAACCAATAGTAGTAGGTCTATGTTTGCCTTTATCTATTATCGGCGCAGTATTGGCTCTGTTATTAACTCAAAGTGATTTTGGCATGATATCTTTAATTGGGGTTATTTTTCTCCTAGGTTTATTAGATAAAAATGCCCTGTTACTGATGGACTATACCAATCAGCTACGTAAATCGGGTTTAAGTCGCACTAAAGCAATTTTAGAGACGGGAATGGTACGTCTAAGACCCATTTTAATGACTACTGCTTCGACAATTTTAGGAATGATGCCTATCGCTTTGGGTTGGGGGGCAGGATCAGAATTACGTCAACCAATGGCAGTCACCATTATTGGTGGTTTAATTACTTCTAGCCTACTTAGTCTCATTCTGGTTCCTGTTCTGTACACTATGTTAGAAGATTTATTTGTAAGCAAAGGAGATGATTGAATTTTAGTTCTCGCGACCTGGGCAATTCTCAATTAATCATTAATTCTTCGCTATTATGTTTAAAAATGAATTGGCTATCGGTACTAAGTGAAGCTTTTTCTGAAGTTGGCGGATGGCAGATTCAAAACTATATTTATTCATTTTTTAACTTTTAATATTTCAAACAATTGTTTTTAATAGTAATAAAAATTAACATTTCGACATTATCAAAATCTAGCTCACAAATTTTTGTTTTTAGGTTCAATAAGTCAATATGCCACAAAAATCAGGAACTAAGTCTTTTATAAGCCAATTAAAATGGATTTTAGGGATATTTACTGTTACAGGGTCTAAAGATACTGCATATGATGACTCTGGAAGGTTCTGAGCCAGTATCAGTAACAGATATATTAGCAATATGCTCATAGTTGATCCTATAACTTTTTGCTTTTTGGATCACAAAAATAAAACTATGGGCATTGATTAGATTCCCATAATTAACCATAAAAGATGTTAAGCAGTTATGCTGATAGATGTCTAGCAATCCAATACGTATTTTTGCTTACATAGTTACATTGGTTTCGATAGCATAATCAAGTTTTATGTCTTCCAATTTATCGATCAAAGTCTTATCTCATGAAAGTTTCGATTATTCCAACTTGGATCCTGAAACCTTGAGTTTTGTACAGCTGCAAACTGGAGAAATCCGTTCGCTGATGAAGCGAACAGCTCAGGATATTATTGAGATCGGTCAAAGGTTAATCAAAGTTAAAAAGTGCTTGGGTCATGGGCAATACAGAAAGTGGATTGAGGCTGAATTTAATTGGGGTAAATCAACAGCAAATTCTTTTGAAAATGTCGCCAAACAGTTTTCTGATGTCCAAAATTTGGACACCTTTGCACCTTCGGCACTTTACGAGCTAGCAGCTCCTTCAACCCCTGAGGCTGCTAGAAAAGAGGCAATTATTTTAGCTAAAGCTGGCAAAAAAATAAGTTACACAGTTTCTAAACAGATTAAGCAAAAGCATCAAAATAAGTTGGCTAAGTTAAAATCAGAGTCTACTGAACAGCCTTTATCATCTGGGAAATCTCAGTTGGTTATAACAGATAGAAAAGAAAGCACCAAAGATTCTCATGTGCTACCTACTAATGTAGTAGATTCACATATCTTGTCGCAACGACTTAATCAGCAGAAAGTTCTTGAAGTTTATTCTCCCTTATCTGAGAAACCTACAAGAACTACTACTCAAAAAACTGTAAATCTATCCTTATCTACTGATTCCAAATCGCTGCAATATGAGAAGTGGTGGCGATTAGGTAATCATAAGCTTTACTATGGAGAACCTAATTCACAGCAGTTTCAAAATCAATTACCTCAGAAAATTGCTTTGGCTGTTGCTTTTCCACCTAACCATAATTGGCATTGGGGAAAAATCGAGCGAAAAATAAATTCTTCTCTAACTCTTTCTAGTAGTTATAAAGATATTGATTTAAGGCTATTACGAGAATTATTACGTAATGCTTTAGAACTTTATACTGAAAGTAAAGAAATAGTATTTATGGCTTTTGTTCCCGATCCTGCATTTCTTCTACTAGCAGAGAGTCTTGACTGCCAATGCTTTCTCGCAGAATCAGATCTCGAACGTTGTGAAGCTGTAATTCAAGCTTGGAAACAAACTGGTGGAGATGTAGAAACTATGGCTTTAGCTAAGTAAAAAAGCGATTCGTTAATGAATCGCCTACGCTATTCTATCAAGTTAACTTTAAAACGTTGCCGATCTAAATTATTAATCTACTAGTAACCACTTGAGAGAAAGCAATTGAAGAAAGATGGAACAAAATTAATCATCCATTTCCTTGAGAGTAGCAACAGTGGAAGCAGACATTTGACTGAGATATCTAAAGATCCAGTACTTGACAATAGTATCCATCACCACCGGCACCGTCGCAATAAACAGGGAAATAGCACTATGATTAGCGGCAACACCTAAGTGATTAGCCATACTCTCCAAGAGAACTTCCCAACCATGAGGAGAGTGGAAACCGACAAACATATCGGTAAACAGAATAATGGCAAAGGCTTTGGCACTATCACTCAAACCGTAGATAATATTGTCCACAAAGGACTTGAGAGTCTCAATATCTCGGCGCCGAATTAAGAGCACCAGGGCAAAGGCAAATAGACCGACAAAATCAGCGAAGACATTACTAATGGAATTGATATTTTTACGATGGTAAGTAGTAGCAATTTCATTAGCTTCCTCTTGAACTTTCTCTTCGAGAACTTCAGGAGCAATAGGAGGAACACCTTTGAACATATGCTCCATCTTTAGCTCTTCTTCATAGGCATTAAGCTCCATGAGTGCTTCTTCGCGCCATTCGGAATTTAACTCATCGAGAGAAACCGGAGTGTCACCACGATACTCCTGGACGATAGGTGCAATCACAAAATGCTTGGAGACTTGCTGAGTCAAAATCGGGATCACAATCAGTAAGGCTAATAGCCGCACTGCGACTTTAGTCATGGCACGAGAACGGCGAAACTCATTGACCACCTCTTGCTCAGACTTGGGATTGAAGTCATTTTTAATCTTGTCAAAAGTTTTACCAACCGAGCCAGTGTTTAAAAAGTTATTAACCGGGTTAGAAACATTACGAGGCTGCTGAGTGCGGGCTCGGGGTGGAGAGATGGGGGTAGTGCTGGAGGGGACATCGACTACCTGATTAGTAGATAAGGAGGAGCCAGATGTCGGAGGCTCAGAGAGGGGAACCAAGGCAGCAGGAGAGCCAGATTGATTATAGTTAGCTAAAATCCCTTCAGCAAAAATCAGTTTCTCGAGATGATTGGAACCGAGTTTGCCCGAGGCGGAACTGCTAGAGTTGAATTGGTCCACTCCAGCTTGCAAAATCTCCAGATTTTCTAGGACCTCAGCCTGTAAGCGGTCATTTTGTAGAGATTCAATGGGGACACGATAGCCACTGAAATAGTGGTTTTCAATCGTCTTAATTTTAGAAGCAGCCTCATAAGCAGTCTTGAGAGATTGCTCAGGGTTGCCAAAAAATTGGTCTTTGAGTTGGCTCAAAGGAGATTTACGTTGGAAAAAGCCAGATGACATTATGTTGGTAAAAGTTAGATTAAATTACAATTAAAGGGAAAAAATCGCTATTAAAAACAAGCTGGTTATGCTTCAGGCAGCGAGATAACTATCGGCCACAATATGATTTTTATTATTTTGAGTAGTAGTGGAAGAGGTAGTGGTAACGACAGAGAGAAAATTACCATTAAACAGTTTTTGACGAGCAGCCTTGGAGCGTCTACGGCGCTGAACAGAATTAACAGAGGGTAAACAGTTAGCGGTGACTTGAGAGTTAATAATGGCACCAGCAACAACATGACGACCGTTAGCAATTTGAGTCATGATTGAGCGATGGCGGTAATGGGGAATAGAGTGAGAATGGTTTTGGGAGTTAGTGAGTTGAGATAAAGAAGAAGTCATAACCAAAAAATTATTCCTCTAGACTAGATAGCAATAGGGATAGACGCAGTGGAAATTAATTTCCGTCTTTAGAATAAACCGATCAAAGTAACGAACTCGGAACAAAAAAGTAACAAACTGGTAAAAATGTCAGGCAGATAATCTTAAAGACAGGTAACTGGTTGAAATTGAATATAAAATGGCAAAACTGAAATTGAGGATTTGGGGAAAAATTTCGCTATCAGATTTTATAGATTATTTTGCCTACTTACTTAAAATATAAAAACTGTCTCCTCAGGAAGGTTAAAAACGATAATCATGAGAGAAAGAAGGCAAAAAATAACTAATAATTGATGAAATTAATGATAGTTAATTATAGTTATCGAGTTTTTTACAATTAAATCATAATCTAAAACTGCTCTCGTACTTGGCTTGACGAGATGTTTTCCATCAATGACTGATATAGTTTAAGTTTCAGCGTAAAGGGAAAGTCGTCTCGTTGGTTCAATTTAATCGTCTTGTGAATAAGGCGATGAATGAGATTGCAGCTTTCTGACTTAAAATGAGCAGTTGGAATCAGAGCCTCTCCAAAAATTGTTGTTATAGAGTGAGCTGCTGAGAACAGGCCAAAGATTACCGTAAAGTAAACAAGCGACTATTTGAGAAGCAAGTAGCAGACATAACACCAATTGAAGATCAGTTTGTCCCTCGTAGTGTAGTTAAGAAAAAAAGAGATAAATCATGAAACTGTTGTTAGTCGAAGACGATCGCGAAATAAGTGAATTACTCAGCGAAGTATTGAGTGACGAACAATATCTAGTCGATGTCGCCAGCGACGGCGAAGAAGGAAGAGATTTTGTCGAATCGTGTGATTACGACTTAGTATTGCTCGATGTGATGTTACCGAAACTAAATGGTGTGGAGCTGTGTCGGCAATTGAGAGCCAAAAAATATCAAATGCCGGTGATGATGTTAACCGCCAAAGATGCCACCGAAGATCAAATCGACGGTCTCGATGCCGGAGCCGATGACTATGTCGTCAAACCCTATAAATTAGGCGAATTACTCGCCAGAATCAGAGCCTTATTAAGGCGGAAAACCATCTCTGTATCGCCAATATTACAGTGGGGAGACTTGTGCCTCGATTCCAATACCTGTAAAGTGTCATATGGGGGTAAAGGATTAAAACTAACTCCTAAAGAATACGGTTTATTAGAGCTGTTTCTGCGCAACGGTGGTAATTTATTGAGTCGGAGCAAGATCTTAGATAATCTCTGGTCATTTGAGGAGCCACCGGATGAAAATACAGTTAAGGCTCACATGAGACGTTTGAGAAAGAAACTGTCGAAAGCTGGAGCTGCGGATGATTTTATTGAAACCGTTTATGGATTGGGTTACCGTCTCAAACAAAATCTCCAACCAGGATTTTCCTGAAATACGCCGACGCCTAATGCTGGGTTACTTGGCAGTCATGGCGGCCATATTTGGCGTGTCGGCAACATCATTGTATCTATTCTTTGCCAGAAGTCTCGAGCAACAGTTAAACCAAGAACTGATCACCTTAGCTCATGCGGCAGCGCCGAGTCTGGACATAGTCAAAGAAGAAGGAAAACAAGATTTAGACCGAGAACTAGCGTGGCAAGAACTGTTTTCGCGCAAGAAACAGAGTTTAGAATGGTTTGAAGTCGATGGCAAGACGTTGAATCGAGTGGGGGATTTTTTTCCTCAAGCACCGTTTTACAAAAAGCTGTTAACCTCGCCATCGAGTAGAAATTCACTCTTATTCCAAGACGAAGATAATATCAGGAGTGTGACGATCGCGGTCTATGCCGATGAAGCCCAAGGTAGTGTCTTAAAGCTGAAAGGTTATATCAGGGCAAGTGAATCGACCAGAGAGCTAAAAGCGACCTTAAATCAACTGCAATTAGGGTTGTGGTTAGGAGGAGTGACCGGAATCATGCTGATTGGGCTCAGTAGTGTGTATCTGACTCATCAAGCGTTCAAACCGACCCTACAGAGCTTTCAGCAGCTGAAGCGGTTTGCCGCCGATGCCTCTCACGAATTAGGCAATCCACTGACCAAGATTAGCTTTGCCACAGAAATACTGTTGAATTATCCCGAACAGATAGCCAGCTCAGGAGGAAAAAAGAAATTAGAAATCATCAATCGGGCGACAGAGCAAATGAAATATCTGTTAGATGATTTGTTATTTTTAGCCCGCACCGATGCCAATACCAGTCTGAGCTACAGCGAAAAAGCCGAAATTAGAATCGATCAACTATTGCCGCAGCTAGTAGAGCCATTGATGGCAGTAGCATCGAGTAAAGAAATAGAGCTTAAATGTGAACTCGATTGTCGGTTGCTAGTCAAAGGAGATGCATCACAACTAAATAGATTGTTTTCCAACCTGTTAGGCAATGCGATTAAGTATACCGAAAGAGGGGGAGAAGTAAATCTGTCGTTGGCCAAATCGAAGCAGAATGCAGTTATCGCGATTCAGGATACAGGAATCGGCATCGCGCGGGAAAATTTAAGCTATGTGTTTCAAAGGTTTTGGCGAGATGAAAGAGTCAGGAAACAAAAGACAGAAGGTTCAGGATTAGGATTGGCGATCGCCAAAACGATTGTCAAAAAACATCAAGGAAAAATCACCGTCGAGAGTGAGCTGGGGCTGGGGACGTGCTTTAAGGTGTACTTACCCTTAGTCAAAGAGAAAGAAAGGAAAGAAAGAGTCAGTAGCTAAGAAAAAAAACCAGAGCCAGTCAAGACCATTGGTAGTCAAGGTATAGCAATACGGACTTACATGAGGACACTGATTACTGATTACTGATTACTGATTACTGATTACTGATTACTGATTACTGATTACTGATTACTGATTACTGATTACTGATTACTGATTACTGATTACTGATTACTGATTACTGATTACTGATTACTGACGAGCAATTAAATAAACTTGTCCTAATACAACTTGGTACGGCTGTAATATACAGCTCAAGCCTGCCCAAAGTGTGACCCTAATCGAGATTTAGTTCCGAGTTTGTAACTATGTTTCATCTATGGTGGTAAGAATAAATAAAAAGATGTGATATCTGTTTAAAACGTGAGCATTCAGTAGCTGAATCTTGATTATGTCATTAATAACTATTTCCGTACAACTTCTCAGGAGAGGTTTTCCACTACCACCAAGGCGTTTAATCATAATTTATTTGACCGTAGCCATCTCAATCATTAGTATATCTGAAATATTCTTATATTTTTTTATTATTCGTAATCTCGATCAAGAATCAAATCAAGAGCTACTGAGTTTAGTGGAAATAGCGGCACCAAGTTTAGGGATCGTCAAGACAGAAGGACTAGAAAATATCGAGAAACAATTATCGTGGCGAGAGCTGTTCGCCGAACATAAACAGAGTTTAGAGTGGTTTGACAGTCAGGGTCGGTTGTTGGCTAGAGAAGGACAGAACTTTTTGGAAGCCCCGTTAAAGACAACTATCAGTGAGCAGGTCAAATCAGAGGACTTTCCCTTATTTAAACGCCAGGGTCAGGTGCGCACAGTAACGATTGCCATGTATGGAGATAGTCAACAGAATCAGACAGTAGTGTTAGAGGGGTATATTCGGGCGAGTGAATCGACCGAGGAAATGGACCAAATCCGTAATAATTTGCAGCTAGGATTGGCTTTGGGAGGTAGTTTAGCTCTAATACTCATTAGTATGAGCAGCATCTATTTGACGCAACAAGCTATTATGCCGGTCAAACAAGGTTTTCGCAAGTTAAAGCAGATGACGACAGACGTATCACATCAACTGAGAACCCCCTTAACCAGAATCAGCATGGCGACGGAAATATTGTTGACCCACACTGACAAAATACAACCCTCAGATACGAGAAAACTGAAAATAATCAATGATGCGGTCGAACAACTCAGAAGTTTAATCGAAGATTTATTATTTTTAATCAGATTAGACTTAACGGCAAATTTAGAAGAGTTGCAATTTTCGGATGTGTCGTTGAATCTGCTGCTGCAAAATTTGAGAGGGAAGTATCAAATCACAGCAGCCAAAAAGTCAATTGATTTTCAAGTCAGAATTGAGCAGAAACTAACAGTCAAGGGCAATAGCAACAAATTAACGAAAGTATTGAACAATCTTTTAGAGAATGCCTTTGAGTATACCGAAGCGGGAGGAAAGGTAGTGGTATTAGGGAAATTACGAGGGGAGGAGGTCATCATCTCCATTAGAGACACCGGAATGGGGATCAGCCCCGAAGAGTTACCTCATATCTATCAATATTTTTGGCGAGGGGAAGCAGCCAAGCTGAAGGTAGCAGAGGGTTCGGGATTAGGGTTGACCATTGCCCGAGCCGTGATTGAGCAACATGGAGGTCAACTCGAAGTTACAAGTCAGTTGGGAAAAGGTAGTTATGTGTTAGTTTGTTTACCATCTGTCTGACTGGAATAATTAACCTGAGTTCGACAAGAAAAATTGAAGCAAAAAAGGAGCTAATACTAAAATCCATTAAAATCAGAAAAAAGACGTAGCAATGAGTAACTACGTCCAGGAAAATTGATACTTTTGGTTTTTAACCGTATCTTACTTAGCCTACAACTCCCAAAGCGCCAGCGGCAGCAGAGGCGATCGCCGAAATTAAAGCAGTAAAGAATAACCACCAGGAAGCAGTAGCAGCCGCTTTCCGAGTTTCTTCGACCTGCATAGCAGCTTGTTTCTTAGCCGATTCTAAACGCATAGCAGCTTCGGTTTGAATACGTTCAGCACGTTGTAGAGCACGATCTCGTGTTCTCTCTACCTGACTAATAATTCGGTCAGCATCAGCTTGGGAAATATCATCACGAGAACTCATCA
Source organism: Pleurocapsa sp. PCC 7319 (assembly GCF_000332195.1). Classification (NCBI taxonomy): domain Bacteria; kingdom Bacillati; phylum Cyanobacteriota; class Cyanophyceae; order Pleurocapsales; family Pleurocapsaceae; genus Pleurocapsa; species Pleurocapsa sp. PCC 7319. Next base: position 376,187 of record NZ_KB235919.1, on the reverse strand, counting down.
CAGCAACTAGGGTATTGCGGTCGACACTGGAAAAGCGATCTTTTAGAGCTTCAAATCCAGCTTGGGGATCATCAAATAAAATATTGATATCTCGCTTGATGCCTTCATAAGCCAATTCAGGACGATCTAAGCTATTAAGATAAGCTTTAATTTTTGCCAAGATTCGGTCAAGTGTAGATTTGATTTTATCTTGCACAATTTGTAGCTGTGCTAAGACATTATCTCTTACTTCTAAAACCTGATCTACCACTTGATTAACATCTCCCTCTGAGATATCTCCTCGCTGGGTTAATAGTGCGACTAAAGTATCACGATCAAATTTTGCCAATCTGTCTTTAAGACTTTCGGCACCAGCACGAGGATCATTTAACAGTAATTCCATATCTCGTTTGATACCAGAGGGATTCAATTCACTCTTATCAGTAGAACGGAGATAATCGGCGATCGCACTTTGGAAATCTTGGATTTTTTCTTGAGTACGAATGGCTGCACGACGAGGTGCTTTAGCAATACTACGAAGAGTAGACTGTACATCATCAATTACACGATTTACGTCGTCTTGGCTTAAGTCTCGACGTTGTGCGAGTAATTGAACCAAGGTATCACGATCCATTGCTGCTAATCGCTGACGAATAGCTTTAGAGCCGAGTTTGGGGTTATCTAGCAAAAGTGTTAAATCTCGCTCAATACCTCTGGGATTAAGTTCAGGCTTCCCAGTGCGACGGAGATAACTAGTGATCGCCGAAGTTGCTTGATCATACTGTTCTTGTGCTTTACCAGCTAATCTCTGGGGTGCATTGGTAACTCGCATCCAGATCCCTTCCACAGTATCTAATGTATCTTCGATCTGTTCTTCAGTTAAATCTTGACGCTGGGATAACAGTTGAACTAAGGTATCGCGATCAAAACGCTCTAATCTTGCTCTCAGCGCTGAACTTCCTGCTTGAGGATCTCTGAGTAACAGTTCCAATTCTCGCTTGATCCCGTTGGGATTTAGTTCTCCCTTACCTGTATCTCGAAGGTAAGATTGCACCTTTAACCATTGTCTTTCAGCAACTGCTTTAGCCTGACCAACATTTTGGCGGTTATCTTCGAGAACTTGATTCCGAGCTATCTCTAATTCCCCAGTAATTGCCGAAGCTTCAATTGCATCCATGTCGCTACGCAACTGTAGCATTCTTTCTAAAGTTGGACGATCTAATACTGCTAGACGAGTACTTAACTCTTCATAACTAGCATCAAAATCCTCTAATATAGGCTTGAACTCAATTTGAATTTTGTCAGGAGTCAGGTTTTCTTTAGGAGTAGTAGTCAAATAATTTTCTACTTCTACCATTAACTCAATATTTTTTTCTCTAGAATGAGCTGCTTCAGCTGTAGTTAATACTTCTAAACGAATAGCTTCTAAAATATTGGCGGTACTGCGAATCTGATATTGAGATAACATACCCTTTTGTTTCAGCAGCTCCACAAAATCAGAACGGTTAATTTGTCGAAGATCGCTAGCCACCGCTTGAGGATCGGCAGCAGGGTCGTAGATTAGGTCACGAAATTCTCGATCTAAATTAGATTGTTTAAGTTGCCAAGGATAGGCATTAGCCAAATAATTTCTAATGTCTTTCTTAACAGTAGTTTCAGGACTATTTTTCAATCCAACTTGTGATGCCACCTTATCGGTTTGCTCGCCTATTTGTCCTCCCACTTGCTGTAGCTGATCGAGTATTTTATCAACGTCAAAATCAGATAAGTCGGTGCGACCCATAACTATATTGGCTAGACTACTGGCACCAAAGGAGGTAGCAGCTTTAATCATGGGGTTAGTAGTTTGGGAACGTCGACCTTTTGCCATCTCCCCAACTAGTGAATCCAACTTACCACCAAAATCTGTGCCTGTAAGCTGTTCTTTAGTAGCCGTTTTGAGGTAGCCAGCGAAGTTTTCTAGAGGATTGCCTGATGGTGATAACTTGTTAGTGGTCTTATTCCAAACAGACTCTAGCTTAGTAGCAATACGTTCTGCATCTTTCTTTGATAAGTCAGAGCGATCGCTAACTAATTGAACAAAGGTCTGACGATCAACATTACGAATACTATCGCTATCGATAATTTCCTGTAAATTTTCATCATCTAGTAATTGCTCAAAATCTTGAGCAATTCTGTCTAAATCGATTCCGGCAGGTTTAACAGACTGTAGGAAATCTTCTACATTCTCGCGCATGGATACAGGATCGATTGCCATACCCAGCTCTCTTTTTACTGCTGCTGCTGCTGCCTCAGCTGTATTAATAACTTGTTTACTGGCTGCACCGGCACCCAAAGCAGCTGTCGCCGTACCAAAAATTGCTTGCATACCGGAGGTAGCTGTATTGGCTACTGAACCCAATAATGAACCTATTGCTCTAGAGCTAAATAGCATCATTAAAGCAAAAAAAGCTGCCCAAATAACTAAGCCCACAATTGCTCCTGAAAGAGGAGCAACAAATAAGCCCAGTTTTACTGCCAAAAGGCTAGCAATAAATAAAGCTAAGGTGACACTAATAAGAGTCCCTAAACCTACTGCCATTCCTACTTTCTTGATAGTGCTACCCAATCCTCCCGAGTTATCGTCATTTTGAGAAGAATTGGAGCTACCGCCAGCTAGAGAAATACCTGCAGCAACACCTAAATTAGTAAATAGTAATTGAAAAGCAAAAGCTAGCACCACACCTGCTAACAATGCGGCAAAAAATTGAGGTCCATTAAACATAAAAGAAGCATCTTGTATAGCTTCTAAATCTTGCTCAGTCTCGACCAATATTTGTGCAAATAGCATTACTTCGTTATAGAACACGATTATTTTTCCTTTTAATAGTCAATCTTCACGAACAAAAACAAACAGAATGAATTTTCAATAATTTCAGCCTAGATAATACATTGATTTCCATAGGTTAGTTCATCCAACTTTATAAGTCATCTTTCTTGAGATAGGTAATGTTGAGTGACAAACTTAAAAATCATCGGTGTCACTACGCAAAAGTTATAAATTGCAATTATTCCTATAAATTAGAAGTTAGAATTTTAAGAATATTAAAAATTTAAGTAGCTCTTTAACAAGCTTTTGGAAAACTATTAGTAATTATCTCTTTTGATAGATTGAATACAAGTCTAGTTTTTATTATTGTATTTAGTAACAACAAATACTAAAAATCAAGGAGTAAATTCTTATGAGTACTGAAGATAGAGTAAAAGCTACAGCTAAAAATATTGAAGGTAAAGCTCAAGAAGCAATGGGTAAAGTCACTGGCGATAAAGCAGATCAAGCTGAAGGTAAAGCTAAGCAGGCTGAAGCATCTGCTCAACACGCTGTTGAAGATACTAAAGATGCAGTAAAAGATGCAGTTGACTAATAAATAGTTATATCTGTTCCTGTAGAGAAGGAAAAATTTTTCTTTCTCTCTTTTTTACTATTAAATTATTGCATCATTGATGTTCTTTGGAGTTGTATTTATGGAAATTAATTTTAGTAAAGTCCGCCGTTTTATTGTGACTTCGCTATTAGTTTTAATAGTTGCTACCACTACCGTTGCTTGTTCTTCAGGCACCACTGCTACTCTCCCTAATCCCACTACAGATAGAACTGAAACTTATTCTCAGTTAGAGAGAGGCAACAGTTTAGCTGGTCAAAAATTTGGCGATTGGGTAGTTAGCACTAGCCACGGATTAATCAGCGATTCCTACGTACGGGATAATAACAAACTGGGTGTAGTCATTTCAGAGCAAGTGAAGCCAACAGAAGTTAAGACTTTAGCTAAAGCCTTAACTATGGGTTTTCATCAAAATTTCCCTGACCAGGATCTAACGATTTTGATGTATGCACCAGATAAGGAAAGAATCTTGACTGCTAAATACGATGTGCAGTCTAACAATATTGAGTACCAAGGGTAAAGGTAATACTGATTACTGATTAGCGCGAAGTTGCGTTGGGCGGGTTCCCCGACTTGAGCAAACTTCGTAAGAACTGATTACTGATTACTGATTTCAGGAGCAAAAAATATGTCCAGTAGTGACAGATATAAAAGACAAATAATGAATGACCTTGCAGGTGGTAATGTTGAATCTCTTGACGGAGAGCCTGTAAATACTGAAAATTACGATAATTTTGATGATTTTGCTCAACGTAGTAGTAGAGAAGAAAGACATGGTTTATTCCGTCAAGCTTTTCATCATGATAATGTTCCCCCGCAGCAGATGGAACCTGAATTAAAAAATGCGATCGCCCAGATCAAACCTAATGAGCGAGATGATGTAGCCAGAGAATTTTTTAAACACCTAAAAGAAAGAGGGTTAAGTGAAAAAGACCTAGAAAGACAGCTAGGCTTGTCTACTCATCATGCCCGTCGCATGAACGCAGATGATGTTGGTAAGTTAGCTAGCTTTGCCTATCATTCCCATCCTGATATTTTCCAAGAGGTAATGGCAGATCAACCAGCATTACTTAAGTTCCTTAGTAATCCTTTGGTCGGTGCAGCCCTAGGTGTGGTAGCAGCAAAATGGTTACGCAAACGCTGAAGTTAACAGTGTGAGCTACCCATCCCCGACCTGTTGCCGAGGTCGGAGAATTCCGCCCCAAACCCCATTTTATTAAATACTAGTTAAAAAAGGACTTTGTAATAATATAACAAACGTCCTTTTTTAGTGCGTACTGCCAGGGATTTGCGACTTGTCGTATATCTAGGTAAGTGCAACGCAGGAATACCTAGTCGCGAGTCTAGGGAAGCCCACACTGTAATCTTTGATTCAGTGTTAGGAGAACGTCACATATTTATCCTTTTATCAGAGGTTATTACTTTCGAGAAAATAGGTAAGGAATGGAAACGGCTTAATCGCTCGCCCTATTCCCTTATTTATTATTTAACAAATACCTGCGCTTCATATTCAGGTAAATCAATTAAAATTTGACTTTCTCCTGCTTCAACATCATAGTTACCAGTCCATTCATGCCAAGTACCATCGGCAGGAAAATTAGGAACAGCGTAACCAGCTAAATATTGGTCAGAAAAGTTAGCCACAACTACTACACGAGAACCTTCGTCATTCCAGCGAGTATAAGCAATTACTTTGGATTCTGGATCTTCATGGAAGAATTCGATGTTTTCTGTATACAGAGCGTGATTTTCTTTGCGTAAGTTAATTAAACCTTTGTAATGCGCAAATAGATGTTTGTTATTTTCTCCTGCTAATAAAGTCCAATCAATTTTGCTGGCTTCTTGATCTAGAGGTTGATAGTCGCCAAACTCTTCGCCCATCCATACCATGGGAATACCGACCGCGGTCATCAATAAAACCACAGCTAGTTTTGCTCGTTTAAAAGCTGCTTCATCGACAATATTGCGGTTGCCCAACTCTACCATTACTCTCTCATGATCGTGATTGGTAATGTAGTTGACTACATTAGTTGTACCCATATAGCCTTGACGTTTGCAGTCAATGACGTTTTTAAGTTCTTCTGGTTCATAGCGATCGCCACAAATGTGTTCGATGACAGTATGGTAAAAGCTGTAGTGCCAGCAGCCATCCATTGGACCTTCTAAGTTGGTAATTGCTGGATCTTCAGGAATATGCTCAGCAATGTTGATAAAAGGCTTCATCCCTGCATTTTCTTTAGCTTTATCAACAACCCAGTGCATAAAGTCATAGTTATCAATTTGTCTGGCTGCATCATAGCGAATACCATCGATATGATACTCTTTAGTCCAAAAATCTACGGTGTCTCCAACATATTTCCAAGCAGGTTTAACATCTAAATTTTCATCATATTTTTCGTAGTTAAATTCGGGACCCCAGCTATTATCTGGATCGGTAGGAGAATGGTGAAACCAATAATCGTGATCGATTTGTGTTAAAGGACATTCAGTATTGGAATGGTTATAAATTCCGTCCATTAATACACGAATACCTTTACCATGACATTCATCAATTAGATGTTTCAATTCATAGGTAGTACCGTAGTTAGACTCAGCAGCAAAGAAATGTTGTGGACTATAACCCCAACTATAAGTACCAGCATTTTCTTTAACTGGCATCAATTCAATTGCGTTGATTCCTAAGTCCAATAAATAGTCTAACTTCTCAATTACGTGCTGGTATTTACCCCGTTTTTTAGAATCATCTTCAGCACCCGAAAAGTCGCCAATATGCAGTTCGTAAATAACTAGTTCATGGTCTGCAGGTAAGGGAACGTCGTCATGTTGCCAGACATAAGTATCAACAATCTTTACACCATCTTTAATCGTAATAGTACCGTTTTGACTTTCTGGTGCAATATTTACCGCATAGGGATCTACTACCTCGACCCATTCATTTTTTTCCAAAAACCAACTTAAAGAACGAACGCGAAACTTATACTCGTATTCTCCATCTTCTAGCTCAATTTTAGTTCTAAAATGACCATCATCACCCTTTTCCATAACTACAGGCTGCCAATCAGAAAAAGAACCAATAACTGCGGCTTCTTGATTATACGGAGCGAATAATTTAAATTCTATCAAATTAGCCATATTAAAACTTCCTTGAAAAATAGTTAAAAATATTTAGGTTATGGATGAAAGTATATTCAGCAAAACAATTTAAAAACATCTATCAAGAGATTGAGTCGAAGTTTTAATTGTCAAGAAAATTCAATATTTATATCAAATCCTTATTAATAAAAAAGTACTTTAGGAATCGGATTTAGTATTATATATTGCATTTATACGAACAACTAAAATGTCGGAGGCAACCGACAACCTCCAACATCACGCCCTCAATTTTATATCTTCATTAATGTTTTCTATGTTATATAAAAATATTGCTATATAACCCAAATTTCTGATTGATTCTCTCAAATCTCTATTTTCATCAGTCAAAACCCTTCTAGCTAACTACTAGACTTGGTAGAACTTGTATAGGAGCGATCGCTGCTTTTACTACTTGCATTTTTATTAGTATTATCAGGCATAAAATCGTTGTACTTATCTTGGTTATAAAAATAAAGCGTGCGAATAGGATAAGGAATCCCAATATTAGCTGCATCTAATGCTTCTTTTATTGCCATAATGGCCCTAGATTGTACCTGTCTCACCTGTGGTTGTCTGGGATGAGTCCAATAACGAACAATAAAATCGATTGAACTGTCACCAAACCCAACTAAGTCTATCTCTGGAGCTTTGTTTTCTAAAACTCCTTCAACACCTTCAATAGTTTTTTGTAAAATATGTTTAGCTTCGGGTAAAGAAGCATTGTAGTCTACACCAACTGCTAAATCGGTACGACGTTGATCGAAAGCCGTTCTTACTCTAACAGCACTGGTAAATACTTCTGAATTAGGTATTAAAATTCTTTCACCATCATAAGTACGAAGTTTAGTAGCACGAATATCGATCTTATCTACCGTACCTTCATAATCACCAACAACTATTTGATCGTCAATTTGAAATGGTTGCTGAATTAAAATTAGAATTCCCGATAAGAAGTTTTTGAAAATATCTTGAAAAGCGAAACCAACAGCGACAGAACCTAGTCCCAAAGTGGCAATAATATCTCCTAAACGTAACCCGGGAAAAGCCACCACACAAGCCAATACAACTCCTACTATCCACGTGGTAATATAAGCAGTTTTACATAGTAATAACCGCAATGATTTACTACCTAAAGTTTGTTTGCCTATTTTGTCGGCAATTCTTCTAGTAAACTGAGCCGCATAGCGAGTCAGCATAATAATAACCAAAGCGGCAATTAGATCTGGCAAAACTTTGATTGCATTACCCAGTAAATCTTGTAAGCTGTTGACAACAGTATCTATAGTTTGGCTCATTCAGTTAAAAGCGAATTTTATCTTTGATTATTTAAATGTCAAGGGATAATAAGTGACAGGATAAAATGTCAGTTATCCTAAGTTTTACTCTTTAGCAATTATCCATATTGCGTGAACTATACCAGGAATATATCCTAATAAGGTAAGTAAGATATTAATTGCTAATTGGGCGCTAAACCCTGTCTGTAAAAATACACCTAGGGGAGGCAAGAATATAGCACAAATAATTCTGACAATGTCCATTTTTCTAGTTAGTTTTCTGGTAATTTTACTTAACGTACAAGTTTTGCTATTAAAACTTGCTATTGAAACTTAGTTAAAGCACTTTCCCAAGCACTATTAAGCTCTGTCCAAGCTTTTTCAAAACCTTTTTGCATTTCTGTCCAAGCTTCTTCAGTACTTTGCTGTAATTCTTGAAATTTAGATTGGGCAGCATCTCTTTTAGTATAAAGTTCTGCCAATTTGTCCTGATACTCTATTTTTGCATCAGCTTTTACTTGCTCGCTCTTGGCTTTGAGTTCATCTATCTGAGCATTTAATTTATCAAGCTGCGCTTTAACTTTTTCTTGATACGCTTGTTTGGTATCAGCTTGATTTGTCATCGCAAATTGACCTCGAATTTTTTTATTTGACTAAGATACTTACTTATCCAAAATATCAAGGTTGTCTTGAGCAAGAATCATTCCTAAGTAAGAAATAAAAAACTTATCAACTTAATCTACATCTATCTGAAGATAGACAAATTCGGGTTAAATAAGCAAAAATGAGCAAAAAAACAATTATTACTGCTTAAAGCTTGGTAAATAGCTCTATCAAAACCAAACGCTAATCAATATAATCTGATTGTGATCATTTGCTAAAGAAATATGACACGTTAGCCTTTCCCGGTAAAATTAAATAACCATTAAATAGTTTAAGCCAATTGACTTAGGCTATATTAATGGCTCAAGTAAAACCTTATTTTATTTGTCTTTGTCAACGTTATTGAGTTTATCACAATGAACAATAATCAACTGCCACTACAACAGGGTCTTTACGATCCTCGCTTCGAACACGATGCCTGCGGCGTTGGTTTTATTGTCCACATGAATGGCAAGAAATCTCACGAACTTGTGGAGCAGGCATTAACAATTCTTGTCAACCTCGAACATAGGGGTGCTTGTGGTGCTGAGACAAATACAGGTGATGGGGCAGGAATTTTGATGCAGCTTCCTCATAAATTCTTGAAGAAGGTGGCAGCCCAGGAAAATATTACTTTGCCAGAATTAGGGCAATATGGCGTTGGCATGATTTATTCTTCCCCGGAACCCGCGCTTCGAGAACAAGGAAGAAAAATATTTGCCAAGATTGTCGCTGAAGAAGGACAAAAGGTTTTGGGCTGGCGTGATGTACCAACAGATAATTCATCTTTGGGTAACACTGCTAAATCGAGCGAACCTTTCATGCAGCAAGTGTTTATCCAACGGGCGACCAACTTAGATGAAGCTGCCTTTGAACGGAAACTCTTTGTAATTCGTAAGAAAACTCACAAAGAAATTCGCAGAGAGCTAGGAGATTCATTTTGGTACGAATCCAGTGTTTCTTGTCGTACGATTGTCTACAAAGGAATGTTGATGCCAATGCAGGTAGGGGAATATTATCCTGAACTGCACGATCCCGATCTTGAAAGTGCCCTCGCTCTGGTACATTCTCGTTTTAGTACCAATACCTTCCCTAGTTGGGAAAGATCTCATCCTTATCGCTATATTGCCCATAATGGTGAAATTAATACTCTAAGAGGCAATATTAACTGGATGCACGCTCGGCAATCTTTATTAGAGTCGGAGCTATTTGGCGATGACATGAAAAAGGTGCAAAATTTGATCAATATAGATGGTAGTGATTCAAGTATTTTCGATAACACCTTAGAATTATTGGTCTTAGCCGGGCGATCACTACCTCACGCGGTAATGATGATGATTCCCGAACCTTGGTCAGCTCACGAGTCGATGAGTGACGAGAAGAAAGCTTTTTATGAGTATCATTCTTGTTTGATGGAACCTTGGGATGGTCCTGCTTCGATCGCTTTTACTGATGGCACTATGGTCGGAGCCGTTCTAGATCGCAATGGGTTACGTCCCTCTCGTTATTACGTAACTAAAGATGACCTAGTAATTATGGCATCAGAAGCAGGGGTACTGCCCATTCCCCCAGAACAGGTAGCCATTAAGGGACGTTTGGAGCCAGGTCGGATGTTCCTGGTCAACATGGAAGAGGGGCGAATTGTTGCTGATGAGGAAATCAAACAGTCAATTATTACTGAAAAGCCGTATCGTCAATGGTTAAAAGATAATTTAGTAGATTTAGCATCCTTACCTGAAGCGAATTTATCTAACGGTTCATCACCTGATTCCTTAGCTGATTCTAGTACAATTCTCCAAAGACAGATGACCTTTGGTTATACCTTTGAAGAGCTGCGGATGTTACTTAAACCGATGGCGCTTAATGGAGTTGAGGCAATTGGTTCCATGGGTACAGATACGCCTTTGGCAGTGCTGTCAGAGCGTCCCAAGCTACTTTATGATTATTTCCAACAATTGTTTGCCCAAGTAACTAATCCTCCAATTGATTCTATTAGGGAAGAGATTGTTACTTCTCCAGTAACTACCATCGGTGCTGAACGAAACTTACTAGATCCTCAACCAGAAAGTTGCCATCTGATTAAGTTAAAAACTCCAATCATTACTAATGCGGAACTGGCAAAGCTCAAACACCTTGATGGAGATTTTAGGTCTATTACCCTGCCGATTTTATTCAACCCTCAAGAGGATGTGCAGGGCTTGGAAGCAAAAATTAAGCAAATTTGTACCCAGGCGGATCAAGCGATCGCTAATGGCATTAGCATTATCATCTTAAGCGATCGCGGTCTCAGTCAAGAGCGTGCGGCAATTCCGGCTTTATTGGCGGTATCAGGTTTACATCATCATTTAATTCGTCATGGCACTCGCACCAGAGTAGGGATCGTCTTAGAATCAGGGGAACCTAGAGAAGTACATCATTACGCTGTTCTCCTTGGCTATGGTTGTGGAGCAATCAATCCTTATCTCGCTTTTGCCACTCTTGAAGATATGATTCACCAGGGAATACTGGTCGATGTTGATTATCAAACTGCTTGCAAGAACTATATTAAAGCGGTAACTAAAGGTACCATTAAGATCGCTTCTAAGATCGGGATTTCTACTTTACAAAGTTATCGGGGAGCGCAAATTTTTGAAGCGATTGGACTGAACCATTCTGTGATAGACCGTTACTTTACCTGGACAGCATCCAGAATCGAAGGAGCAGATCTTGAAGCGATCGCTAAGGAAACTATCTTGCGACACAGTCGTGCTTTTCCTGACCGTGATGTCAATGTGCATACCCTTGATGTTGGAGGTGAATATCAATGGCGTAAAGACGGCGAGGCTCATTTGTTTAGTCCTCAAACTATTCATACTCTGCAACAAGCAGTCAGAACTGGAGATTATGAACTTTATAAACAATATTCCCAGCTAATCAACGAGCAGAATCAGCAACGATTTACCCTTAGGGGACTTTTAGAATATAAAGAGCGCGAGCCAATTCCCTTGGAAGAGGTAGAACCAGTCGAAGAAATTATGAAGCGGTTCAAGACCGGGGCAATGAGTTACGGCTCAATTTCTAAAGAAGCTCATGAGTCTCTGGCGATCGCCATGAATCGAATTGGCGGTAAATCCAATACGGGAGAAGGGGGAGAAGATCCCGAACGTTATACCTGGAGCAACGAACAAGGCGACTCCAAAAATAGTGCTATTAAACAAGTAGCATCAGGTCGTTTTGGTGTCACCAGTTTATATTTATCCCAAGCCAAAGAACTTCAGATCAAAATGGCGCAGGGAGCAAAACCAGGAGAAGGGGGACAATTACCAGGGAAAAAAGTCTATCCTTGGATTGCCAAAGTTCGCCATTCTACCCCGGGAGTAGGTTTAATTTCCCCCCCACCCCATCACGATATTTACTCGATCGAAGATTTAGCTGAGTTAATTCATGACTTGAAAAATGCCAACCGAGAAGCTCGAATTAGCGTTAAATTAGTCTCGGAAGTTGGGGTAGGTACGATTGCTGCTGGGGTGGCAAAAGCTCATGCCGATGTCGTGTTAATCTCTGGTTTTGATGGTGGGACTGGAGCCTCTCCTCAAACCTCAATAAAACATGCTGGACTTCCCTGGGAGCTTGGTTTAGCCGAAACCCACCAAACCTTAGTCTTAAATAATCTTCGCAGTCGTATTGCAGTAGAAACTGACGGTCAGATGAAAACTGGTCGAGACGTGGCGATCGCTACTCTGCTTGGTGCTGAAGAATTCGGTTTTTCCACTGCTCCTTTAGTTACCCTGGGCTGTATCATGATGCGCGTCTGTCACATGAATACCTGTCCCGCAGGAGTAGCTACTCAAGATCCACAACTACGTAAAAATTTCATTGGCGATCCAGATTACACCGTCAACTTTATGCGGTTTATCGCCCAAGAAGTTCGTGAAATTATGGCAAGTTTGGGCTTCCGTACCCTCAATGAAATGGTCGGGCGTACCGATGTCCTTGAAGCTAAGAAGGCTGTCGATCATTGGAAAGCTAAAGGGCTTGATCTCTCAAAAATTCTTTATCAGCCAGAGGTAGACCCCGAGGTAGGTCGCTATTGCCAAATTCCCCAGGATCACGGGTTGGATAAATCTTTAGATTTAAGTGTCTTATTAGATCTCTGTCGGCCAGCGATTGAAAAAGGAGAAAAAGTTAAAGCTACTCTGCCAATTAGGAATACTAATCGAGTAGTAGGGACAATTTTGGGCAATGAAATCACCAAACGTCACTGGCAAGGTCTGCCAGAAGATACGGTACATCTACATTTTCAGGGGAGCGCTGGTCAAAGTTTCGGGGCCTTTGTACCCCAAGGCGTAACTTTAGAATTAGAAGGTGATGCCAACGATTATTTGGGTAAAGGTTTAAGTGGAGGCAAAATAATTGTTTATCCTCCAGAAAGTTCCACCTTTGTACCAGAGGAAAATATTATCATTGGTAATGTGGCATTTTATGGAGCAACTGGGGGAGAAGCCTATATATACGGTATGGCAGGAGAGCGATTCTGCGTTCGTAACTCTGGGGTTCATGCTGTAGTTGAAGCAGTCGGCGACCATGGTTGCGAATACATGACTGGTGGCAAAGTTGTAATTCTCGGCTCAACGGGACGAAATTTTGCCGCAGGCATGAGTGGTGGAGTCGCATACATTCTTGATGAGCAAGGAGACTTTGCAACTCGTTGTAACACGCAAATGGCAGATATTGAACCTCTAGATGAAGAAGATCGCGAAACTGTTTACCAGATGATTCAAAAACACCTCGACTATACCAACAGTCAAAAAGCAGCAAAAGTGCTAGCCAACTGGCAAGAGACAGCAACAAAATTTGTCAAAGTGATGCCCAGAGACTACAAGCGAGTATTACAAGCTATTCAAAAAGCGATCGCTGAAGGTTTAAGTGGGGACGATGCCCTAACTGCTGCCTTTGAAGCCAATGCTCGTGATGCTGCCCGCATAAGTGGAAGCTAATTTTTTGTTAACCGCTGGGGCGAATCGCGAATCGCCCTTACCAAATAATTTCTTGATCTGAACCAACATAATAGACGACACAACAATGGGAAAACCAACAGGCTTTATTGAATATCTCCGCGAAGAACCTTCTGAATTATCACCAGGCGATCGCATTCGCAACTGGGACGAATTCCATCTGCCTATGCCAGAGGACAATCTCAAAACCCAAGCTGCTAGGTGTATGGACTGTGGCACGCCCTTTTGCCATACGGGTATCACCATTAATAGAATGGCTAGTGGTTGCCCAATTAACAACCTTATTCCCGAATGGAACGACCTCATTTATCGCGGACTATGGCAAGAGGCTTTAGAACGCTTACACAAAACTAATAATTTTCCTGAATTTACTGGTCGCGTATGTCCCGCACCCTGTGAAGGTTCTTGCGTTTTGGGAATTCATAATCCTCCAGTAACAATTAAAAATATTGAATATTCAATAATTGAAAAAGGTTGGGAAGCAGGTTGGGTCAAGCCCGAGCCACCACAAAAACGCACCGGTAAAAAAGTTGCTGTAGTAGGTTCTGGACCTGCGGGTCTTTCTGCTGCGGCTCAACTCAATAAAGCAGGTCATTGGGTAACTGTCTTTGAGCGAGCAGATCGTCCAGGAGGATTGCTAATGTATGGTATTCCCAATATGAAATTGGACAAGCAAGAAATTGTCATGCGTCGCATTAAACTCTTAGAACAAGAAGGAGTAACATTTACCTGCAATACCGAAATTGGCAAAGATATATCAGCCGAACAATTGCGATCGGAATATGATTCAGTGATACTTTGTACTGGTTCGACCAAACCCAGAGATTTGCCCGTTGAAGGTCGTTCTTTAAAAGGCATTCACTTTGCGATGGAGTTTCTGACTGCCAATACTCAAGCACTGCTAGACGGCAAGGATACCCCTATATCTGCACGAAATAAAGATGTGGTCATTATTGGTGGTGGGGACACGGGAACCGACTGCGTAGGTACATCGGTGCGTCACGGTTGCCGAAGCCTAGAACAACTAGAAATTATGCCCCAACCCCCCCTCGAACGCGCTCCTAATAACCCCTGGCCAGAGTGGCCTAAAGTTTATCGTCTTGATTATGGACAGGAAGAAGCTGCTGCCAAATTTGGTGACGATCCTCGTGGCTATCTAACTACTACAACCAAGTTTGAGGGAGACGAACAAGGACATATTAAAGCCGTCCATACCGCTAAAATTCAATGGGAAAGAGATGCTAATGGTCGCTTTATACCCCAACCTATCCCCGGGACAGAAAAAGTTATACCGGCTCAACTAGTTCTCTTGGCAATGGGATTTGTTAGTCCTGAACAACCCCTGCTTGATGCTTTCGGTCTAGAAAAAGATGCCCGTAACAATATCAAAGCAGAGCATGAAAAGTATACTACTAATATTCCTGGTATATTCGCAGCAGGGGATTGTCGTCGGGGACAAAGCCTCGTAGTTTGGGCATTTAACGAAGGTCGTGGTGTGGCTCGTGAATGCGATCGCTATTTAATGGGAGCCACAGACTTACCTTAAGGGGGATGGCAAGTTTTTAACACCTGTGAGCGGAAAGTCCCACGCTATAGTGCCAAGGATGTCCCTAAAGGGATACCGCTTCGCATATAGCACTTAGCGTTGGGACGGAGCTTATAAACGCCTGGGAAACCACAGGCGACAGCCCCTCATGAAAGCGAACTGAGCGGGTCAGTGGGACAGGTTTACCATTGCTAAGAGATAGTGGTAGAATAGTCAGATGATTCTCAACTATCGCTATCGCATCTATCCTGATAATGAACAAGTTGAGCTACTCGATGAGTGGCTGGAAACTTGCCGTGTCAGCTATAACTACGCTCTCAGAGAACTAAAAGATTGGATAGCCAGTCGAAAATGTTCTCTCGATAGGTGTAGTTTAGAATCAGAATATATGATGGCTGCGGATTATCCGTTCCCTAGCTACCACCAACAGCAAAACAACTTACCAAAAGCCAAGAAGAAATTTTCACGACTCCAAGCTGTACCGTCACAAGTATTGCAAACCAATATTAGACGATTGCATGATAGTTGGGATTCATTCCAAGCTAGAGGTTATGGCTTCCCACGCTTTAAGAAGTATGGACAAATGAAGTCAATGTTGTTTCCTCAGTTCAAAACCAACCCAGTGAGTGATTGGCAAATTCAACTACCTAAATTAGGAAAAGTACAAATCAACCTACATAGACCAATCCCTGAAAGTTTTGTTATCAAGCAAGTCAGAGTACTGAAAAAGGCAATAGGTTGGTTTGCAGTGGTAGCGATAGAATCAGATATTGAGCTTCCTAGTCCCGTACCTCATGGTCACGCAATCGGTGTTGATGTCGGCTTGTTGTCCTACGTGGCAACAAGCGATGGATATATAGAGAAGCGACCCAAGTTTTTCAAGACAGCCTATCGTCGGCTGAAAGTGCTACAAAAGCGTCTGTCAAGAAAAAAGAAACGAGGGAAAAACTATGAAAAAGCTCAACTAAAAGTAGCTAAACAACATAACTACATAGCATTCAGGCGATCTGACTATCAGTTCAAACTTGCCCATAAACTGTGTGATATGGCAGATACAATCTACGTTGAAGATTGTGACTTTCGTATTATGGCAAAAGGGATGTTAGGTAAGCATACGATAGACGCTGGTTGGGGAAAATTGCGAGACATATTAGAATATGTAGCCCAGAAACGAGATGTCTTTGTCGGTCGGGTTGATCATCGTGGCACTAGCCAGGTTTGCCCTAATTGTCGCTCTGAAGTCAGAAAGGATCTAAGGGTTCGACTAAGTGAGTGTCATGAATGTAATTATGTTGTCAACAGGGATATTGCCTCTGGTCAGGAAATCTGTAACCGAGGTAGAGAAACGTATCGGGGGACTCCCGAAAAGCAAGAAATTGGCTCTCAAGTCGTACTGTCGGGCAACTTGGTTGTAGATAAGTGGCGCAACCTATCTTTGGATAGTAGGGGAGCAAGATCCATTAGCGATAATGGAAGCCCACACTGTAATAATTTTAGAGCGAAAGCGATAAAATAATTCAGTGTTGGGAGGATGTCACTAATTTAGTGTAGCTAGAGTTTCAAGAAAGTTTTATAGAAGGTGAAAACCCACGTCATTCATGCGTAGGAATGTCAATACAATGATGGCTTCAGACGGTCAGACTATCCACAATTAGGCGAATGATTGAGAGTACGCTGATGGCGATCGCTATTATAAGAGGTTAAGATAACTGTGCCATCAGCTTGTTGAACTACTCCCCGCGCAGGATAAATTTTACCTTGAGCAGTTATTATAGGTGACGATGAATTTTTGGCTGCTTTTTCTGGTTTCTCTGCTTGTTTTAGATCTCTAATTTGTTCATTACCAAGTAAAGATTGGGTATTGATTAAAACGTTATTGGAAGTCAAAAGATCAGTTGGTTGAGGCGGAACAGCACCTCGATCTTTGAGAGTTAGAGTATTTTCCGTATCAGCTGAAATATCTTCAGCTGTTTCTAGAGGATCGCAAATTCGAGCAACTACTCCATCTGATTCGACAATGTTGCCTGGGGGTTCAGCAATTTCTGGAAAAGTTTCAATAACGCCAGTCATAATTGTAATATTGCCATCTACCCCTAAATTAGAACTAGCGTTAATATCATTAGTTTTGGGATCAAGATCTTTTTGAGCTATACCAAAAATTCCTTGAGTATTAATTTGAATTTCTCCTCCTTTGCCTTGAAAAGCATTAGCTGTAATATCACTATTCTCCGAAGGCATAGCCACCACGAAATCAGCGTTGATGTCAATATTGCCACCATCTGCTCCAATACTTTTACTACCAGCGGTCGTGGAAATAGTACTATTTTCTTGGAGTAACAATAAATCCATCACGTCTAACTGAATGTTGCCTCCCTTACTGGCAAGTGTTTCTGCCGATAAACTAGATTGCCTTTCCAGAGTTAGAGAATTAGTAGCAATTTTTAATTTTCCAGCATCGCCTTGACCTTGACTATTGACTACAACCTTGGCACCATTATGAAGATTTACCGAATCAGTAGCATAAATTTGAATATTACCTCCTGTTCCTGTTCCGAGGGTACTAGCAGTTATGATTGCTCCATCCCTAATGGTTAGTTTAGGACTAGTAAGAATCAAGTTCCCACTATTTCCAGTTCCACTGGTTAGTTGACTTCCTACCACCAAACTACTGGGAACAAAACCACTAGGATCGGTTCCTCTTAACTCTACAGATTCGGTAGCATTGATGGATAAACTGCCTCCATCTCCAGCAGCGAGACTAGAGGCCGTAATTTGTCCTCCCTCCTCGACCAAAAGTTGGGCAGTATTAAGTTCTACATCTCCAGCAGATCCAGTATTAATTGTGGAAGCTGAAATCAATCCTTGGTTGACCTTTAGTAATCCAGAGTTATTAATAACAATGTTGCCTGCTGCTCCCGCTCCAGTAGTAGCTGTGGCAATCAAACCTCCCTCTTTGATATTTAAATTGGCAGTGTCAATAATAATATTTCCTGCGGCTGTTCCTTTTCTACTAATAGTTGCAGCTAAAATTCCTTGAAACCCCGCATTACGAACATCCTCAGGCTTAAAATTCTCAAAAATAGAATAGTTCTGAGTTGCTGGAGCTATAACATCTTCCTGCAAAATAGTTAAACCAGACCCAGTAATTTCAAGTGATTCTGTAGCGTTAATTTGTATATCACCTCCTCTACCTCTCTCAAAGCTGGTAGCGTTGATTAGTGCCTGATGAATGTCAATTGTGTTGGCAGCGATCGCAATATTGCCTCCATCACCTGTGTCGTTAGCTACAGCGTTTAACACGGCACCGTTAGAGAGGGAAAAAGAGTTAGCTCGAATATTGATATTACCTCCCGAACCAGCACCGAAGCTTTCTACTGTTATCCCGGAAGCGCTGGCACCTATACCATCGATTTTTAACGAATCTTGGACAAATATGTTAATATCCCCTGCTTCTCCCTCAAAAATTTGGCTTCTAATAAATGGAGTTCCCATGAAGATAGAGTTCGCTTGAAAGAGAATATCTCCAGAATTTCCTTGACCAAAGTTACTGGAATCTACAAAAGAGTAATTTTCAGCGTTAATAGTATTGGCTTTAATCTCAATATTTCCTGCATTACCTAAACTGGCAAGAGAATTAATGCCACTTTCTGAAATCAGAACATTATCCCGAGCGTAAATGGATACATTTCCGGCATTGCCTCCAGCAGCAGAATAATTAGTTGCATCTATGGATGTAAAATCAGTTAAGGAAAAAGACCCCGCGTTAATTGTAATATTGCCTGCATTAGCTTTAGTTGATGATTCTACAATACTGGCGATCGCAATATCTGGACTATTATTAGTCGGATCGATTCTACCCTTTCCCCTGATGCTGAACCCCTTTAAGATATCGATCTCAATATTTCCTCCATTGCCCTGTCCCAAGTTGGCACTAAAAATACCAGCTCCCTCACTAAGAGTAAGAGACTCGGATTGAATCTTGATATTACCTGCATTACCTCGTCCACCTAAAGAATCCTCGGAGGCAGGAAAAACAACAGTAGACAATTGGGCCTCATTCGCTAAAGAGATAGATTTGGCTTGAAGAATTATATCTCCACCATTGCCGACACCATTAGGATTGACTTCGTTTTGAATGCTACTAGATTCTCTCAGTGCGATCGCGCCAGAAGCGTCTATAGTAATGTCTCCTGCTTGGACATTGGATATATCAACGTTTTTAGTAATACCCGCCAGTAGTTGGCTTTCTTTAGATAAGGTTAGATTACGAGCATGAATATTAATAAATCCTCCTCCATCAGCAGCAACATTAACAGCTGCGCCATCATTTAAAGTAATATTGGCTCTTGGTATGGAGTCGGGAAAAGTTAAGCTCCCATTAGACGTAATCCCAATTTCTCCCCCAGTAGATAGACCACCTAGTTCAATTCTGCCTCCTGGTGCAGTTAAGAGTCCACCATGAAAATTAAGCTCTCCTCCGACTAAAGTAATGTTTTTTCCTGGGTTTACCTCCAATCCGACATCATTCGCAGTAGATTGATTCCTAATTGGTTGGGGATTATCACGCAAATTCAAGCCGATAGGTGCATTGATAGTTAATATCGGTTCTACTTGTGGATTGACTGCACTAAATTCACTACCTTCATCAAATAACAAACTATCAGCAGTACTACCAAAAAATGAACCACCTATATCCAAGCGGGCATTTGAACCAAACACAATTCCCGCAGGATTAATTAAAAATAAATTCGCACCACCATTGGCTCGAATCAAACCATCGATATGAGAAATATTTTTCCCTGTAACACGACCAAGAATATTTCCTACATCAGTATTGTTATTGAAGTGGGCTTCTGTCCCAGTTGGTACAGAAAAATTGTCAAAACTATGAAATAGATTATCGCCCTTAACTGTTCCACCATTAATTTCTACTCCTGCATCTGTGGGAGTAACTTCAGTAGGTTCGGGTAGTGTACCATCAGTGGTAATAGGCTGTGCCATAACAAAACTCTGAGAAATTAGAGAACAACAAGTTACAAAACTCGCCTGGAGTACCCAAGATAATATTTTTTTCATAGGATCAAATTTAAATCGGGAAATTAAAACCAATACCTGTTCGATGTCGTTTAGAAGCTTGAATGACCTGAGAATACTGAAATTTAACTGGTTTTAAACTTGTGGTTTTATCCATATCAGATTCATCTATTCATTTATATGAAACGGGATCTGATCGATACCACATTTAAATGATGCCGTCTTTTCATCGGCATCATTGCGTGCAATTTCATTGACATCGGGAACACTACCCTGAATAAGAGCAGTATCTTAGTTAGTCTTTGGCTCTGATACTCGCTCAAACAAGGGAGAAGTATAGTAGTTTTCTGTCACAACTTGAGGGCAACGTAGACAGGCTGATTTCCCTTCTTGTTGCCACCAACGACAGTTAGAGCGGATTTGGCAAGCAGGTAAGGTTTCAGTGACACTAGGTAACTGTTCGACAATTTTCTTTGCCAAGCGACAATCCGAACCATCAAAATTTAAGCATTCTTTTTTTATACAAGAGGTAGCGATACGCATCATTTCAGATGGCTTGCCAGGAGACGCTAAATTTTGAATTTCTTCAGTAATAGGTTGAGATTCATCTAAATAAGCTATGCGAGGAGATTCAATTGTCCCTTCAACTACACCAAACACCACAGCCTCATCTGAGTCTGCTGGTGCGCTCGGACAAAGAGTTATTTCGGCAAAAGGTTTGCGCTTGTTAGCAACTTTGTTTTGCTCCAAGTCTGGCTTGACTAAGTCGTTCAAAGAAAAATTTTTGGGACTCGGTTTTGGAGATTGGACATGATTATCTAGTAAACTTTTCCACCCACCAAATTCATAACCAGAACTAAAGTTTCCCAGGCTAGCCTTTTGGCGTGCTTTAATAGCTCTTTGTCGAGCCAATAACATTGGTTTTTTTTTCATTTTTTTGCTTCCAATTTCTAAACGCATTGAAGGAGGGAGTAGCAGATATAAGTCCCTCAATAAAATCTCCAGCAACAGTTTCCAGTTCTTTCTTACCCAACTTTTCGATAGCAAAATCGCGATAGATAACTAAGTGCATGAGAGTAGAACTATTTTTCTGGCTACAATATGGCGTTGCTTAATTAAGAAAAAAGCATTCATTAATAGACCAATCCAGCCCAATTACCACTGGATAATACTGATTTTCCTCCAGCAACAGTTTCCAATTCTTGCTCGCTCAATTCTTCATTTGCTCCTTCGAGATAGATAACTAGATGCATGAGGATAGAAGTATTCTTATAAACACGGATTTCCAGATCTTCTGGTACACTCTCTCCAGTCAAAAGTGCGATCGCCACTTTAGGGTTTTGCATTAACTGAGTTTTAAAGTTTTGATCTTCACAAGCTTTAATAACTATTTGTCTGTATAAAGGATTAGAAGCAGTTGATTCGTCTTCTTCTAATAGGCTTTCAGGGATCACAATATTTTTAATCCGCGCCGTGTCTTCATGAACCTCAACTTGAACTGAATCAGGAATATTTATACCCATCTCATTTAGTACTGATTTTGGAGCGCTTAAAAACCGTTCTTGAAAATTTTTATCTATTAATAATTGCTCAGAAACTTGTTGATAGATTTTACTTTTTTTAGTCATATATATTTCTAGTTTTATATTTTCTCTATGCACTAGCTTATGAAAAGTAAAAGATAATTACAATGAATTAATTTTTGGATAAACTAGTAATTATTAAGATTAAAGCTATAAAAGTCATATCAATAGTGAGTATTAATTGGTAAATAAATACTATTGCACAATGAATTCAAGCTTTTGTAATATTACCGCTGAAATAACGAGGAATAATATTATGAGGATTGCCATAATAATCGATAATATGGCGATCGCGTAGGATGATTGACTCTTGAAGAATTGCCATATTCTTCTTGACCCGCAACTGTTCTTCAACGGAAATATAAGCTACTTCTGCCAGCAAATTCTTGGTTATCTGCTCATGTTCTCCTTCATCATTAATCTTGGCGTGTAACAAAATCGGTTGATAAAATTCCCTCGGCAAATCCCGATCCTGACAACACTGTTTGAATAACTCTAAAAACTTGGGATCGTCTTGTTCAAATAACCATAGTGCCAATTTAAAACTTAAAGGATGCTGTTGAGCAAAAACAGCTAAAGCAGAACAAATAGCAAAAGTCATCGGTAAAGGCTGTATCTGTTCAAGTTGTGTTTCTTCAATTCCCACGCTGGCTAAAGAATTTGTGATTAAGCGATCATGATACAGTTCAGAAACGAAAAATTCTTGAAGGAGTTGATAAGTCTCAGGTGTTTCCTGCTTAGTTAAGGAACCAGCCAACAGACGAGGACACAAATGAGTAACGTGATAGGATTCTAGAGCATAGCCAATTAATTGCTCTCTAGTAATCGTTCCTTCAGTCATCTTCTGAAAAGCTAAAGGATGAACAATCTGGTTTTGCCAACGCTGCAAAAAACGTCGTATCTCTCGATAGAACTGTAGTCCAGTCATTGGCTGAATTGCAATTTGAGCTTGGGTTTCTTGGATCATTCCCAAGCGGTCAAACTCTAATAGTAATTCAGGTATCTGTTCCTCAATGTCGGGACAAACTTGAACTAATTGTGGCAATGATAAATTGCCAGTCTGTAATAATTTTAATAGTTTAGTTGTTTGCGGTTGGTTTTCTGGTTCAACTGAGAGTAAATATTCTTGAGTACCATAGGTAATTTGAACACTAGTATCTTTAAAATTAAAAAAGACTTGCTCTTTAAATAAAGGTTTTTTATAGTCTTGAATTAAAAACATAAATTCTCTTGGAAGTTATCTTGTTGAAAAGCTATCTTGTTGAGAAGCTATTTTGTTAGGAAGTTAACTTGTTGATTAGAATTTGATTAGATTAGAGAAACCGATCGCAACAAATCATGAGTAGAAGAATAGTGATTCCAGATTGCACTATGGAAATGATGATACATTTCCATAAACAGATAAATTTGTCCTCTAAATCGCTGTTTAGTTTCCTCTTCCAAATGAGGAACTTCTTGAAACAGACTATGTATTAGTCTTTGATGTTGATTTTCTTGATTGAGCTGTGTCAATTTTCTAATAAAAGTCAGAAATTGAGAATCTACTTTAGTTCGTTCACAAGCTGCAAGGTAAATTTGCCAATTTTGCTTCGCTTTTTGTTTGATAATTGCGATCGCGTAGAAGAAAAAAAGTGGCTCAGAATTTGCCCAATATGCCAAAGCCTGACACATTGCTATTGCAGGGTAAGCGCAAGAAAAATAAAGCTGTAATATGCTAAGAGAATCATCTCATAATCAGGATTCCCAATGGTTAAAGGTTTTGCTGAAGCGTCTGTCTCCAGAAAGAAAAGTAGTAAATCCTCGTCACTCAAACCTGCTATTGATGGCGAACAATTACAACAACAATTAGCAGAGCATTTTGAGGATTTAGAAGACCCCAGAGGCTCTCAAGGTGTGCTTCATCCATTTATCAGTATTGTGACGATCGCCTTACTCGCGACAATTGGCGGAGCGCAAGGATGGGAAGATATTGAAATTTACGGTGTAAGTCATGAGGAATGGTTATCTAGCTTCTTGAACTTACCTTTCGGGATTCCGAGTGCCGATACTTACCGAAGATTATTTGAAAGAATTTCACCTCAAGCTTTAGAAAAGAGTTTCAATGGTTGGTTGAGCAGTTTAGTAATTGATTTAGGGGCAGAGGTCATTCCCATTGATGGTAAAACACTTAAGGGTTCGTACGACCGCAATGGCTCTCAATCGGCTTTACATTGTGTCAGTGCTTGGGCCAGTAAACACCGATTGTTTCTGGGTCAAGTTAAAGTCGAGTCTAAAAGTAATGAAATTACAGCTATTCCAGCCCTTCTGGAACTATTAGATATTTCCAGAAGCATCATTACTATTGACGCGATGGGAACTCAACATAAAATCGCCCATCGCATTGTTACTCTTGGTGCTGACTATGTCCTGGCACTGAAAGCTAATCATCCTACTTTACACACCCAGGTACAACAATGGTTTGAAAACGCCCAAGCGTACAACTTTGAGAGCATTGAGTACAGTTATGATGTACGAGTAGAATCAGGACATCACCGTCGTGAAAAACGACAGGTTTGGGCTGTTTCTATCTCTCAGATGGGGGATTTGTACAAACAGACCCAGTAGTCTGGATTACAAACTATCGTGATGGTTATTCGCACCCGCCATCTATGGAATAAGACCACCCGTGAGGTGATGTTCTATCTTAGTTCTCTCTCTCCTGATGCTCAACAACTGGGCAGAGCAATCCGACAGCATTGGTCAATTGAGAACCAACTCCATTGGATATTAGATGTGACTTTTGGGGAAGATGCCTGCCGTATTCGTACAGGCAATGCTCCTGAAAATATCGCTTTACTGAAACGATGGAGCATTAATCTACTTAATCAAGAAACGAGCTGTAAGCGCAGCACTCGTTTCTAAGCGAGGCGAGCCAGCATGGACCAGGGCTATTTACTCAAAGTTCTCGCTGCTTCGATTCCCCTAAAGTCTAACCTATCTGATACCTAAATTTTCTTGCGCTTACCCTGAGGAGGTAAGACTAAGTAAAGTTCTTTAGAAGTGCCTGCATAGGCAAATACTTTTACATTTTCGGGGATTTCTACTCCTTGTTTGGCTAAGTATGACTTGGGTTCAGTCATAAAATCCTCTTTACTTGTGGGATTTTCCCAAAGGTGTTCAATGATATTTTGATAGTTATTAGACATTGGTTACTCCTAATTAATAGATATTAGACGAATAGATGTAATTAATTGTCTTATTTAGATGATTTGCTAGCTTAAACTAAACAAGTATACTCTTCACCGATTAACTAATTTTCTAATATGCAGTGCAATAGCAGATATAAGAATATTAGTTTTGTTTTAATTTTTCTTTTTATTTGGATAAAAAGAGTAAATCTAAAATTGTTTGACCAATTAATAATTTAATTATGAATACTTTTAACAGTAGATTGTTGTTGTTTTTCAAGTTAAAAATCACATTTTTTTAGCAATACAAAGGAATAACTTCTTAAGCTGTTTGTCTTTTCATCAAATTGGAGAATAGTCCTTTTTGAGTAGCGAGTTCTTCAAAGCTTCCCTGCTGAACTACTCTGCCTGTTTCTAATACATAGATGCGATCGGCATTGCGAATTGTACTCAGTCGATGAGCAATCACAATTCTAGTTACTTGCAATCGATCTAAGTTTTCACTGACGATCGCCTGGGTCGTATTATCTAAGGCACTGGTAGCTTCATCGAACAGCAAGATACGAGGTTTTAGTATTAAAGCTTTGGCAATTAGAAGTCGCTGTCGCTGTCCTCCAGAAAGATTACCTCCTCCCTCGCTAATAACTGTATGCATCCCCATAGGCATACTATCAATATCACGATCAAAACCAGCCATGCGAGATGCTTGCCAAGCTTCATCCAGAGTAATTCTAGCTCCTCCAGCCAGATTATCGAAAATTGAACCAGACATGATTGTGCCGTTCTGCAAAACCACACCCAACTGTCGACGTACAGCACTAACATCAAGCCCTGATAAATCTTGACCATCATAATAAATACTCCCATCTTCAGGAGTTTCAAATCCCAGTAAAAGGCGGAAAATAGTTGACTTCCCACTGCCAGAGCCACCAACTAAAGCAATAAAATCTCCTGGTTCAGCTTTAATACTGACATTTTCTAGAGTTAAAGGAATATCCGGACTATAGCGAAAAGATACCCGATCTATGCTAATTCTGCCAATAAGTTGCCCTGGATCTGCTCTACTAAGATCGACTTCAGGTAAAGTCTCGACAATGGGCTGCGCTCGTTGCCACTGAGGAATAACCTGTAAGATATCCGTAGCTATATTACTTACTTCAGTTGAACCACTGATAAAGGTAGCAAAAGCACTATTAAAAGCTAAAAAAGTTCCCACTGTCAATCCTGCTTTACCAGTTGTCTCTGCCTGCTTAAGTAAATGGACTGTGAACCAGAAGAGGATACCAGAAGTAAGTATCGGCATCACGGTATTGAAGACAGCAACAATATCTTCAATTAATTGAGTACTAAGTTCAAGTTTAATTTGTTTACTATAATCTTTACTCCAGAAAGCAAAAGCTCTTTCTTCTGCCCCAGCAACTCGTAATTTAGAGATTCCGTTAATTAACTGAACAACCTGCCCAAAAATGTTACCTTCGATTTCCAGTAAAGGTCTAACTTTGCGTACTAAAATCGATCCAGACAAAACAGTGAAAACAATAATAACGATCGCCGTACCAATAGCAATAAATGATAAAGGTACGCTATAGAAAAAGAGTAACCCTAGATTGAGTAAGGCAAAAATACTGGTGACTAATTTAATTAAGATAGTACTGCCGAGTTGTCGTCGAATTTGACTGACGGAGTTAGTCCGAGATAAGAGATCTCCTGTCGTGAATTGACGGAAAAAAGAGACTGGTAAATTAAGTAGTCGATCCCACATTGCCGATTGAGTCGAGGCATCAGAAGTCGTTTCGATTCTTAAAAGAGCAAATCCTTGAGCTAAACGAAATAGTGCGGTGGCAAAAGCAGCAATAACCAATCCCAAGCCAATTTGAATTAAAGAAAAGCGATCGCTGTCGGGAATAGAATTATCGATCATAATCGCCGTAGCTTGGGGAGTGAGCATTCCGAGCAAAGTAATGGCAATGCTAGTCAAAATAATAATTAAGATATCTCTAAATCTGCCTTTGAGCGCAAACTTGAGAATATCGAAAACAGAAAGGGCTTTATCAGCAAAAGAACGATAAAACATCTGAGCTACTGGCTCGATTTCCTTGGCACGATCGCTATCAATAGGAATGCGAGTATGATTATCGGGATCTAATAATTCGTAGCTATGAGAATCCTTGGGAAGTAAAGCTACTGCTTGTTTATTGGATTCAGAATGAATATAGCCAATCAAAGGACCACAATCTTGCTCCCACCAATTATCTCGTAATAATACTTGCCTGGTTCGTAAGCGAGAAGCTCTGGCAACTGCTTGTAAAGGATCTTCAAGTCTGCTGAGATCTTCTGATTGACCAGGAGGACTAATTTTCATGCCCAACGATCTTCCTACTGCTCCAGCAGCTATTAATAGAGGAGTATCTCCGATAATCAAGTTATCTTTTTGAGAAGCTAAAGGAGATGCTAACTCCCCTAAAGCTTCTGCCGTAACTTGTTGGTTGAGATTATCTAGAGCTGCTAATCGCTTTAATTCATCATTTTGCTCTTGTTTTTGGATGAGTCGATTACAAAACAGAAAGTGTCGATGAAATAAAGATATTCCTTCCAATAAATCATCTATGTCTGACAACGAACTAGTAATTTCTGTAGTTAGTTGAGTATCATAACTTGCTTCAATCCAGAGATCGTGAGGAATGGGTAAAATTTTAATCTGCTCAGTGATAATTAATTCTTTAATTCCTAGTAATCGTACTAACCCGTCTCGAAGTTGCACCCAAACAACAGTATCTGCGATCGGTTGTAGAGTTTGACCTTTATTAAGCGAAAAGCTTTCTTTTCCTGCTGCTTTGATGTGAATAGTCGGTACTGTAGAACTAAAAAGATTGGTGTCAAAATTCTTTAACCATTTATCGATTAAAGTTGTCAAATTAGAGTTTTCATTAGTAATTAATGGTCGGAGTAATTCTGGGTTGAGCTTCAGTAAAGTCACTTCCCCCATTGGTATTGCTAATATTTGATAGTCAATCTCATTGGGATTAGCAATAGTACCAAAAAGAGCTTCTCCAGATTCACAACTAAAAAGGTAACGACGATTTTCCTCGGTCATACCATCTTTAACTGTGACAGCAAATAATGAGACAGAACCGGATTGAATTTGCCAAACTGTTTGTGGGTCATTCAGCAGAATTGGTTCATTGCTATTAAAAGTATGTACTTTTAGATTTTCGGGATATTGTGCTTGACTCTCGGAACTAACCATTTTCAATATCTATACAAAATTAACAACCATCGGTTTATTTCTCCATTCTCCAAACTTCTTACCTCTGTGAGGGCGAACAGCAGTTCGCCCCTACCCACCCAAATTCATCCTTCTCCACTTTTAATTAGTTGGGCATAAACTCCTTCTTGTTGCCATAGTTCTTCGTGGGTACCCCTTTGGACTACTTTGCCTCTTTCTAAGACAATAATTTCGTCGCAGTCACGGATCGTACTCAGACGATGGGCAACGATTAGACAAGTACAACCTCGTCTTCGTAAATTACCATCAATAATTTTTTCTGTTTCTGCATCCAAAGCACTAGTAGCTTCATCCATAACCAGAATTGAAGGATTGTTGACTAAAGCACGAGCAATTTCTAGTCGTTGTCGTTGACCACCACTTAAATTGCCACCTCCTTCTTGCAACTCAGAGTTATAAGCCCCTGGTAGAGAATTAACGACATCTTCAATGGCAGCATCCTGGCAAGCCTGTCTTAAATGTTTATCGGCGACAGTTTTATCCCATAGAGTCAAGTTATCTCTTACTGTTCCTGTAAACAGAAAAATATCCTGTTCTACCATCGCGATCGAACTAGTTAATATTTGATAAGGAATTTTTTGTCTGAGTCGATTATCAAAGCGAATTTCTCCCGACCAGGGTTGGTAGAGTCCCGCAACTAATTTTGCCACAGTAGATTTACCAGAACCACTACCACCGACAAAAGCAATACGCTGTCCAGGTTTAACGGATAAAGATAAGTTTTCAATCAAGGGAGGATCGAGGCGACTATAACCAAAAGTAAGATTGTTTAATTCTATATATCCTTTTAAACGAGCAGATATAGGAAGAGTGATCTTACTATTATCTGCTCGCGGAGTTAATAAGAGTTTTTCTTTATTGTTAGTAGAGGATTCGGTGGGATTATTGAGTACATCATCCAAACGAATGACATTCCCTTCTAATTCTTGTATAGTTCCCGCAAAGTTGACCAGATTGTTGACAGGTTCTTGGAAATTCTTCACTATTGCTTGAAAAGCCACTAGCATCCCAATACTAAGATGTCCATCAACAACTCGCCAACCTCCAACTACTAACAGTAAAGCAGAGGAAAGAGCCGTTAACAGTACGGGTAATCCGGAAAGAAACTGATTAGCTACTCCCAATTCTTGTTGGGAATTAAGTGCTTTAGCATAATAACCAGACCATTTGGAGAAAAAGTCTGATTCTACTCCCGATGCTTTGAGAGTTTCGATATATTGAAGTCCTGCAATTGATGCCCCAGCAGCTTTACCATAATCCTGCATTAGTTTTTGGTTGGCATCTACTCGCTGACGATAAATCCAGCGAAGGGTCAAAATATTGATGGCAGCAAAGCTAATCACCATAATCGTCAGTACTTCATCGTACTGAAACATAACTACGGCAAAAAATACAATCATAGCTGTATCAATAATGGTGGTTGCTAGTTGTCCCGAAAGAACCTCTGCTACTTCGTTATTTAAACGGGTGCGATCGCTTATTTCTCCCGCAAATCTTTGAGCATAAAATCCGATAGGTAAACGAAGAATATGCCAGAGAAAACTACCAGACATTGCCACTGAAAGTTTAATTTGTAATCGACGCAGATAGCGTAATTGCAGTAGAGTTAATGCTCCTTGAAAAACTGCGGTAACTGCCATAGCTAAAATTAATGGACGTAGCCAATCCATTCTTCCCTGGACTAAAATTTCATCGACAAATATTTGACTAAATACAGGAATTAATAACTTAACCAGGGTCAGCAACAATCCTGCTGCCATACAGTAAGCCAAAGCGCCAGCTACAGATTGCAATCGCGATCGCAAAGAAACCAAAACATTAGGTTTCTTGCCTCCTTTACGAAACTCAACCCCTGGCTCCATGACCAGAACTACACCTGTATATCCTTCATCAAACTCAGACCAGGATACACTTCTCGGTCCACTGGCAGGATCGTTAAGATAAACTCGTTGTTCGCCAAGTCCCTCTACCACTAAGAAATGGTTAAACTGCCAAAACACAATGTAGGGTGGGGCCAGTTCTTGCAGTTTTTCTAAGCCTTTTTTCAGACCTTTGGTTTCTAATCCGTATCTTCTTCCTGCTTTGAGTACATTTGATGCTTTACTCCCATCGCGAGAAACACCACATTCTTGTCGTAGTTCGGGCAACGGTACGATACGACCATGATAACCAAGAATGATACCTAAAGCTGCTGCACCACACTCGACTGCTTCCATTTGCAAAACTGTAGGTGTCTTAACTCGCTGATTGGGTTGAGGCAGCAATTTTTTGAGATACCGCCAGATATCCTGGAGTTTTGGTGGAGAAATATTAGTAGATACCACTGATAGACCTCAAAATTGGAAAGACAAAAGAAATAGGTGCTCTTTCTTCTACTTTGACTCTGGCAGATGTGGTTGTTCCCGAAGAAATTTTCAATTTAGGTCCTTCAGAAGAAGACCACTCATAACCACTAAAAGTCCTGGGATTCAAGTCTAATTTGGCCGAAATTTGAATTACTACTGGTTCAGTTTCTGGGACTAAACCGGCAATTATTTGTGGATTTCCTACCACATTGGCGGCAGCTTCAGTAGTAATGGGGAATGAAGAAACTTTAGTTACCGTCCCTACTATGCCACCAAATCTTTCTCGCTTAATGGTTTGAGGCGTAACTTGGACTTCCATGCCAGGTTGAACTTTTTTACCATCTTTAACAGGGAAATAAGTCACACCTACTAGTTTGCCCTCTTGATTATCAGTATCGATACTGGCTAGGCGAGTTCCTGCTTCTACGACTTGTCCTTGATTGACAGTGAGTTCGAGAATTTTTCCTGAATGTTGGCTGACAATTTGACTTTCACTGTTGATTTCTTGCTGGATTTGAGCAATTTTACGTTCAACTTCTTGAATTTCTTTAGTACGATTTGTAGAATTTTCCCAGTCTTGTTGGGCTAAATTGGCTTTTTTACTGTCTAATTCTTGAATTTGAGCTTGGACATTTTTAACTTCATTCAAATTGGAAAGATATTGCTGAAGAGCGTCCGCTTCTTGAACATCCAACTCTTTTAATTGAGCTTCAACTTCATCAATGCCACTGATATTATCGTAGTATTGCTGTCTCGCTTCCAGCAAAACATCTTCAGAAATTGCTCCTCTTTCAAATAGCATTTGCCGAGTTTCCAATCTTTGCTTAAAAGTCGGTCGCAACTCTTCTAAAGTTTGCTGACGCTGTTGTAAGTTTTGACGTTGACGTTGAATAGCTGATACTCCTTTGTCTTTTAGAGTAGGAGTTAAATCTTCTAAAATCTGTAATCTTTGCTCTAAAGTTTGGCGTTGTTCTTGAATTGCTTGTAAATCTTGATTTTTGCGTCGATCTTGAACTCCTTCAGCCTCTGTGTTTTGCTTTTTTAGTTGAGCCAATTGAGCCAAGGCTAATTCTAGTTCTTCTCGGCGATCGCTACGATCAATAGTAGCTATGACATCTCCTTTTTCAACTAGCTCACCATTTTTAACTTTTAAATCTATTAGTTGTCCCGAACTTTTTGTCTGTACAGGAACCACAGTACTGGGATAAACTAACACCCCTGCTCCTTGAATTGTGACGGGAATACGTCCAAAAATACTCCAAGTTAAGGCAGATGCTCCCAAAACTCCTAGTGTAGCTAGAGGAATCCAACTTTTAGGATTAACTACCCGCATTAATTGATCCAGTCGTTCGGGAGAAGATAAACGCTCTAATGATTCTTGCCGAAACATTTTGTTTTCTTTTTTGGCAGTAGAACCATCTTTTTGTTTAGATTTTTCGGGCTTTGCCGATTCTGAAGTTTGAGTATTTTCTTTTGTTTCTCCGTTCAATTTAGGCAAGAAAATTTTAGTAAATAATCCTGGACTAAGTTGAAAGTGCCTCTTGCCAGCAGAACGAATCGAATCGGCGATCGTTTCAATTGAAGTACTTTTAAGTAAATAACCCCGAGCTCCAGCTTTTAAGGCTTTCTTGATATCATCCTTATTATCGGAGGAACTTAGAACGAGAATTTTGCAACCAGGAAAGCGCTTCACTATAACTTCTATAGTTTCGAACCCATCCATTACAGGTATTTCCACATCCAGTAAAACTATCTCTGGCTGTAAAGATTCTATTAAGTTAATCGCCACTGCACCATTAGTAGCTGTCCCTACTACTTCTAACCCAGCTTCTGGCTCAAGTAACAATTGTAGATGTTGACATATAGATTGTTGAGCATCAACAATTAAAACTCGAATATTAGGTGCATCTAGATTGAGATTAGGATTATGTAAAACATTACGATCTGATGTAGAGGAGTTTATATAGTTATTATTTACTTCAATCTGGTTATTATTCACTTTGAAATTAAACCTAATCGTATATAGTTATTGCTTAATTAGTTAGTTGATGGGAGATAAAACAGTAACCAATGTTTTTATGAATACTTAAACAATATTTTATATAGTTTTAATGAAATTTGATAAGCCCAAATCAATTACTAACTTGCAATAACTATATAAAACAAAATAGATCTAAACAATGACTAAATTTTGGTAATTAATGCAGTTTTTTCAGTCATGTCACTAAAATTTTGTTCCAAAATTATGTTTGATACATCAAAGCTCCCTAAATTTAAAATATTTAGAGAGCGAGGGAGACAAAAACTAGTAGTAATTTAGCAAAATATTGCTTTCAGATAATCTAACTACTAGTATCAGATCAATAATTTCTTTCTACTGAGATATTTGTATAATCTCCTGCTAGCTAGTGCCATGTACCTTTCTTTGATGTTACATTACCATGTTTATCTTTGTGCCATACTGTTCCCGTAAAAGCTCCACCAGTTACATTTTCTAGATCTTCTTCAGATAAGGCTTCAGAAGTTTCTGGCTCCTGAGGAGTTTGATTTTGATTAGCTTCAAATTCTTGTTCTTGACGAGCTTGATTCTCAGACATACTTTGGTTTCCTTTTTTAAATAACTATAGTAAAGATTGAATTGATATTTACAAATGTGATTTGTAAACGAGATTTTTTCAGTTTTTAATTGACTTTGTAAAATCTACTATTCAACCTTATACAACTAATATAATAATTTTTTAATTACTATGTAATGCATTATTTAAGAATTAAAATTTAATATCTTTAGTTGTACGAAAGGATTTTTAAATTAATTTTATAAATAAAAAAAAAGATATAATAATAGCTCATCACAATTTATATTTATAATCAAGAAAATACATTATGCTGAAAAATAAAAATCTATAATAGCAATTAGTAGAGAGGGAGCATCCCACTTTTTCGATTAAGTAATTATACTCATTGCTAAAATGACCTTTTTTCCAAGGTTTTTATACACTTGACAAAAAACAGAAATTAGGGGTGTGCAAAAGTGGGATGCTCCCTAGTAGATAGACTTTGCGATTGCTCTACTCAGTCTAAAAATTGTTAATAAATCAGTTTAATCAAGGTGTTAGAGCAAATTTAAACGTATCCAAAAAGCTTCCCCTTTTTCTAGCAGCAATTTTAGTTAAGAAAAAACCGTGTTCTATAAGAAAATCTAGATTAAACTTTTCTACCATACGATGTTCTGGCAGTTTTGGTTGCTCGATGTGGTCGATAATGTAGCGATCGCCATAATAACTTTGAACTTCTTCAGGAGTAATACTAAACGGTGGTGTATTACCTAAATAAGGCTGAAATTCCAGAGTAATTAATAAACACTTAGAACCGACTGACATTAATTCATCAATTTTTTGACGATATTGCTGACGTAAATTTATTGGTAATGCTACTAAAGCAGCCCGGTCATAAACAAAGTCGATGTGACCAACTTCTCTGGGTGTCAAATCAAAAAGATTGCGATTAAAAATAGTAATTCTTTCCGCTTCATAGCAATCATCAGTTGTTTTTTGATATGGTAAGTTTTGCTCTTGAAAAAATTGTTTGATCGCTTCTTGTGCCAATTCTACGCCAATTACATGAGCAGCGTGATCGCGAAACCATCTTAAAGCATTGTCTTTACCACATAGAGGAACTAAAACTCGCTGACTCCTCAAAAAATAAGCTGGTGCGTAATTTAAAAGTAAGGATTCAGGTATTAAAAAGAGAGATAAGGTTGCACTCGTTAAGAAAACTGGGTA
This sequence comes from Pleurocapsa sp. PCC 7319, assembly GCF_000332195.1. Classification (NCBI taxonomy): domain Bacteria; kingdom Bacillati; phylum Cyanobacteriota; class Cyanophyceae; order Pleurocapsales; family Pleurocapsaceae; genus Pleurocapsa; species Pleurocapsa sp. PCC 7319. Next base: position 342,001 of record NZ_KB235919.1, on the reverse strand, counting down.
ATGTAACGGTAAGATGAACCAGGAACCTGAGTTAAACGAACTAGAAAAACTCAACCAGTTGTCAAAAAAGGAACTGGTGAAGCTCATACTGAGTCAACAAGAAATCATCGAGCAGCTAAAAATAGAAATAGAGAAGCTAAAAATAAGCAGAAGCCTAGACAGTAAAATATCGTCAAAGCCTCCATCATCAGATTTACTCAAAAAACCAGAAAGAAAAGAAAAGTCATCGTCTCAAAAACCGAAAAAAAGTCCCGGGGGGCAATTAGGACATCAAGGGAAAACAAGAAAAGGATTTGGGCGAGTAGATCGCTGCGAAGTACTCAAAGCAGAAAAGTGCTTGAGTTGTGGAGAACTGTTAGCCTCAGCAGAATCAATCAAGATTGAAACCAACTCAGCAGCAGTATTAGTAGAAAGACCAATAGAAATAGTTGAGTATCAACGTCATCACTCTCTATGTCAGTGTTGTGGAGAAATAACATCGCCACAATGGTCTCATCAGATTGTACCAGGACAAGACTTGGGAATTAAGTTACAGGGATTACTAGGATGGCTAGGAAACTATGGGCATCTACCCTATCAAAAGCAGCAGGAACTATTGCGGGAGTTAGGTCAAATTGAAGTTGGATTAGGAACTTTAGTTGCCAGTAACCAAAGAATTTCAGCAGCTATTAAGCCCAGCATTAGTGAACTAGAAGAATGGATTAATCAGAATCATCCAACCTTAAATATTGATGAAACACCTTGGTCAGTAAGAGGATTAAAAGAATGGTTGTGGGTGTTTGCTAATCCGAATTTTTGCTTATTTCGAGCGGGGGATACTCGTTCGAGAAAAGAAATAGAAGACCAACTAGGCGCGCAGTATTCGGGAATCATTATCTCCGATGATTTCAGCGTGTACAATGGCTATCCGGTCGCAGCACAACAAAAATGTCAGGCTCACTTACGTCGTCACTGTCAAAGACTCATGAAAACACCAGGAATTGACAATGGATCAATGGGACTAGCTTTGACCGAAATTGTGGATTCTGCTTTTCGACAACATCGATTATGGCGTGAAAATAATCATCGGCAGCAATATCTCGATTCTACTACGCAATTAAAAACTCAAATCAATTTAGCTTTGAGTAAGTGGAGTGAGAAGGCAGGTTATGAAGCTGGTAAATTATTACGGAATTTGAAATTAAAAGCAGACCAATGGTGGTATTTCTTAGACCATCCAGAAATTTCGCCTGATAACAATCTCGCCGAACGTGCTTTAAGATTGGCAGTCACTAAACGAAAAATAAGTGGTGGTTCTCGCAGCATGACACGATTTCAAGATACAGCTAATTTATTGAGTGTGATTCAAACCTGCCGTTTTCAGGGTCGCTCTGTGATGGATTTTTTCACTCAAGCTTTATTGGCAACTATCGGTGTTATCGATCGCCCTTCTTTAATCCCTCAATTTAGTACCTGAATTCTTACATTTAAAACATAGGGATGAATATCACGGCGATGAAAGCTAGTCTTGGTTCCGCCTTCTTGCCAAGATTTTTGCCAAAATTCGGGTTGCATTGTTTACTCCTGGAATTATTTTTTGATAAATACGAGCTATCCTGTTAATTAATTTTGATAACAACGTTCGAGAATTTGTCGTTTTTTCTGCTCTTGATTTGCTACTTTCTTGTTTATTTTCTTTAGCTGCTGATTTTTTTTTATTAACAAATATTCAACACGCTTCCAGTTTTCAATATTCTCTTTCTGTGACATATTTTGTCTCTAAAATGATTCAATGATTATTACTTCCACAACAATACCGAGGGCAATGAATCTGGATAACCTAAACGCAATAGCTCATACCCAATTCCAGCAACACCTCGAAAAAAACCAGGATTATATACATTCCTGAGATTTCCAGCAAAGAAACAAAAAGACCCCGTTTGCTTTGCTCTAGCTATAGCTTGTGCTGCTTGTTTTTGAGCAGTTTTTTGTAATTCTGGACGCAATAACTCTGAAGCAGCTACTAATAACATCTCTATTCTGCCAAAATTCCCACAGCAAAGATGGTCTAGGTGCTTTGTTCCAACTCGTTGTGTCGTCTTTAAGGCAACAGCAATATCCTGCCTAATTTCCTCCGTATCTATTACCATCAAACTCCCTAAACGCGCTAAACCAATACCTGTGGCACCATGACACCAACTACTCATCGAATAAGAGTTTTCGTTTTTAATGGTAAATGAACGTAAATCCGGCCAATTGCCTTTAATTGGAGAAAAGACGCTCTGCTCATAGGCAATTGCCTCCTCTGCACCTTTTAGAAAAGATAGCTCTTGTGTAGTTTCGTACAATCGTAGTAAAGCGTAAGCAATACCTGCTGCACCATGAGAAAAGCCCGTTAATAATTCATTATCTAAAGTTGACCAAGACCTAAATGCAGAATTACTAGCAACACGATTATTCAAAAGATGATATCCACAGGCAGTAACTTGCTCTAGAATAGCTGGATCGAGAGTAGCTTGGTATAAGGCTAACAAACCTAGTATTGCTCCTCCTGTTCCTCGCATTAGGTCAAAGTAACGATCTTGGGTAATCATTTCTCGGTGGATTTCCGAAGCTATAATTCTGGCTGAATCTAATAGATCTGGCTCATTCAAAAATTGACTGATTCGGACTAATGCATAAACGATAGATCCCGCTCCAGTTGCTCCACCAATTCCTATTCGTTTGATGATTTTTGAGTAAGATCTATGCTTTTCGTCCTGTAAATTTTTTCTGACTTGTTGTACAGCTCCTAATGCTAAATCTCGAAAATCAGAATTTCCAGTTATTTTTGATAATGCTGCTAGAAATAAAGCGACTCCACAAACCCCGTCATATAGACTATCGGTCAAAGGCTGAAGTTGTAGCTGCTCAGCTCCAGGAATGTACTGCATACCAATCCAAGTAACACTACCGTCAGTACCGTAAATTGCTCGTTGTTGTAGTTCTTGGGCGATCGCCACAGCTTCTTGAACCATTTGCGATCGCGTTAAGGAAACAACTGGTTCAAAACTCAGATGGGGCTTGCTATCCTGACTAGATTCTGTTTTGTTTGGCTTACCGACAAACCGCAGACATAAAGAAGATCGAATGAGAGAAATTTGCTGTACTAAGCTTTGCTTATTTAGCTGCTGTAAATTAGTAATTACATCACTATAACTAGGTTTTTGGAAATACCCTGTAATACTAAGGTCAGAACTTACAGTCAAAGAATCACTACTTGAGTCTGCGATGAAATAAGGAATATCTAATTGTTCTAGAGCTTGTTGTTCCGATCTCAATAGCGACCAAGCAGGAGGCTTGGTTTCGGCTACTAATAGTCCTTGCTTCAGCATATCTAGCTCGATACTGCGATCTATTCCATGCCGTAAAAAGTTGGGATGTAGAGTTTTGGCTAGGATACTGACATAGACTTGAGTACTTCTAAATACAAATCGTACTCGCTGATGTGCCAAAGCAGCTAAAGGACTATCAGAAAGAAGAAGCTTTGTGCTTCGTTCCATGAGAAATTGATACATCTGCTCAAATCCATCTACGATTTTTTCAACATATTTATCGGGAGAAACTGTAATGCCATTTAATGAAGGTGCATTAGTCTGAGTTGGTATTGTGGCTGCCATAGTTCCAGGTTCGTGTACTAGTTCCATCTTGTCAGTATTAATATGCCGCCACTTTGGTATCTTTACAGAAATCTCCTGTTTCCCAATTCCCCCCAAACCGCTGACATCATAGGCTACTTGTTTATCCGCATCAAAATCCCATTGCGGCAGTAATCCGACTTTAAGCACAGAGTTCTCAATAAGTTGCTGCGTGGCTAAAAATTGCGCTCCTGCTTGTTCTTCTGTACAAGCAAAATTAACTACGCGAGGATGTAGTAAAGTTTCTATGTCTATTAATACTGGATGTTCTCCACTGGCAATCAAATTTTCCTGATGACAGTCAGTTCCTCCTAGAATATAAACTAGACATAAAAGCATTCCAGCACGCTGATAATATCGCTCTGCCCCTGCTTCATCTTCACAGGATGAATGTTCGACATACTCAATCCAGCCATGAGTGCTGCGATTAATGACTTTAAGTAGTCGCAAAGGTAATAAAGATTTCTCGGCGTTTAACCAATTTAGTAACTTGAAATAAGCTACTTCCAAAGATAAGTTTTTTGGTTTATAAATCAGATTTAGACCAGAGGCAAAGGTAAGAGCCATTACATAACGCCCTTGATTGTGAGAGTCAGACAGACAGGGCTTAATAGAAACGACTTGATCGGTATCTTTTAAAAAAGTTTGTTCAATAATTGGTAAATCTGATTTTAACCGTCGAATAAATTCTGAAGTTGCTTCTACCCAAAAATCTATAGTGACCGATACTAAACGAGCTAGAACGCTATACTTTTTGAAGAAAGCCAGCAATCTTCCTGTGGTTAGCCCATTGACAAAGTTTTGGTATAGCTCGTCAGAAACACTATCTTGCAGTTGCTCTAGCAAAGAGGTCAAAGAAGACTGCTTTAATGCTCGAAAAATTGAAAATTCCGACTGTAGACATGGAAGACAAATAGATACCAATTGTTTTAATAGAGAACGTTCCAGACTAGTAAAAGCTTCTTCTGAAACTAGTTGATAGCTATTGTCTGTCTGGGAAAATAATTTTTGACGTGCGACCCGAATCAATAGCAAAAATACTTCTTCAAAGGGAATTGGCTTTTTGGGGTCAAAACAACGGTCAGTAAGGTCATTTTTTATATTTAACTCACTGAGCAATATTTCCTGCAAAGTTTTTGTCCAGTCAGGGAGAGTTTGTCCAGCAGCTAAACAAATATTTCCCAAGACATAACGAATCTTTTCTAGTTCAAGATCTGACCAAGCTAGACGTTTGGCAAATTTTTCTAGATCGCCTTTGGCAACAGTTTGACACCATTTCTCAATGCGAGAGTTAATTAACTTATCATCTATTTGTTCTGGGTCGGGAATAAAGCGATCGCTCAATCGCTCATCAATTGTACTAGCTTGTACGACAATTGCGAGCAAATCTGCTTGAGAAATTTTCATTTATAGTAATTTATTTATGTCAATTAAGTCTGCTTCTTGAAAAGCTGCCAGACCAATTTCTAAGTTAAATTATCTGAATTGTTACTTCAATCAATCGAATACTTATCAAAACTACTATCATGAGCTGTAGTTATAGTAAATATTCGATTGAAAATAATAAAGTGGATAGATATACACAAACTATAGATGAGTTCTCGACAAATAGCACAGCCTAAAACAAAAAACATATCATTTTTTTTCTTCACCTACCCACTTAGTTGAAGATGCTAAAGAAAGCTAATGCTATTCTGATTCAGAAGCTAGCAGCAACGATTGGCTTTATTCAAAGCAACCTTCTACCCCCGACCAAGCTGTTTTAATTAAAGTAAACGCCTCCGAGATAGTTCCCCCAGCTACAGTTTCTAACTGCTCTTGAGAAATTTCTTTTTCATCGACGATAGCTGGCTTAGCGGGCAGTACCATATAAAGAGTAGTGGGACTTTCTTCTACTACTTGGATTTCAACTTCCTCGGGAATGCTGTATCCAGTTTCTTGGCTGAATACAGCTTTAGGATTGTTTAGTAGTTCTTGCTTAAACAATTCATCTTGCCATGCTTTGGCAATAATTTTTGCTTCAAGTTCGTTGCGATTGAGAGTATTTTGTTCAGACATACTTAGAAATCTCTTGGTAAAGTGTTAGTGATGACTTTTTACGTTAAGTTATATGGTTAGAAAATATGACAAGAAATTGCCAATGATTAAGTAGATAGACACAAAGAAAATTAAACTTCACCGTCCTTATAGGGTGGCAATACGCTAGAAATGTCTAATATACCCGATCAATCTGGCATCTCACCGTTAATAAGCACTTCTCCGCATCCTTTTAATCCTTTATGAATTGTGTGTGTGAAGCCGTCAACAAAATCATCCATAAAACCACCTCCAGCTACAGCTTCTAATTGTTCTTGAGAAACTTCTTCTTCATCGGCAATAGTGGGCTTTGTAGGTAGTACCATGTACAGAGTAGTAGGATTTTCTTCTACTACTTGAATTTCAATTTCATCGGGAATACTTTGACCCATTTCTTGACTGAATACGGCTTTAGGGTTATTTAATAGCTCTTGCTTAAAAGCTTCATCCTGCCAAGCTTTAGCAATGATTCTCGCTTCAAGTTCGTTGCGATTGAGAGTATTTTGTTCTGACATTTGCTTTTAATTCCTAGTTTTAGATATTAGTTATAAAGCCAAATAAATTCTTATTACTAAACTCTTGATTAATATTATTCGTATTTAAAAAATACGACTGTTTAGCATAACTTTTATTTATTTAAACTTTATAATCTAATTTATAAAAATTCCTAGAGAATAAAACAACTCACTTTTTTTATTTGATCGTAAACTTTTTTCATTTTAGCTTTTTATTGGTAGTTTATGTATAGATGTTTATAGCAACTTATTTCTAAACAATTGTTATTTTCCACAATATTTAATTCATTGTAGTCAAAAAAAATATTTTATAGACTACATCAATAAAGAAATATTAGTCAAATCAATGTTTTTTTTATTTTTGATGAGGTTACAGTGAGATTTCGTTTATGTTTTCTACCACAAATATCGATCGCAAAATTATCAAGACCTGTATCGCTTCAGAACAGAGTATGCATCCCAGAATTTTTTGCCGGCGATTGTTTGGATTAGAAGATGTTAGAGAAAATGGCAGACCACGCTACACAGAAAAGGAGATCGTCTTACTAGAATCCGAACATGGCTATCGAGAAAAATGTATTAACCTGATTGCTAAAGTATTAAAGATAAAGCCAAATACTGTTCATCGTTGGGGTAAAGGAGTTGAATTCGATAAAATCCCCCCAGACAAGCAACAACAGTATGAAACATATCTTGGTTATGCCGATTTACTGAGATTATTAGCAATGGGAATGGTTAGAGAAAATAAGAATTTGTTACTAGATCTTGTGCCTAGTTCTAAGTCTATTTTTTTAGCAAGCGAATCACAAAATAGATTTCGACAACAAAAATTTTATGGTAAATTCTTTGAACGACACTCAAGCAATTACCAGAATTTTGCTCTGAGTTCATCAAGGGAAAATTACTCGTCTCGCTACACAGTTTAATGAATACCAAAATTAATCAACACTAAAAGTCAACTATGAAAATTCACCTAATTGGTCATGCTTCTCTTTTTGTGGAAACACAAGATTGCAAAATTTTGATGGATCCTTTACTCTTCAACCCTGCCATAGTCGAAGAGATGCAAGATGTTTGCCCCAAGCGAGAACTAGCTCTCAATCACCTGCCTGAATTCGATACTTTAGTCATCTCCCATAAACATATCGATCACTTCGATCTTCGCTCTCTAGCTTATTTGCCCAAACACGTTGATGTCTTTATTCCCAAGGATAAGTTAATCGAGACTTGTCTACGTAAATTAGGCTATCAAAATATTTACACTTTAAGGGATTGGAGTGAAGTTCGTCTTGGTGCAACTCATCTACTAACTACTCGTTCGGAAAATCGTGTCCCTGAATATGGCATGATCTTTGCTGACGAAGATGGGGTGTTTTGGAATCAAGTTGATTCGAGGATAAACCCAGACACGATTCGCGAGGTTAAGTCTCGCTATCCCCAGATCGACTTTCTATTAGCTGGTTGGCAACCAATGTTAGAAACGCAGTATCAGCATAACGATAATCTATCATTTCCTTTCTCTGAATATAGCAAAACACTAAAACTCATTAGCTTGACCAAACCCAAAGCGATCGCGCCAGGGGCTAATGGTTATAAGTTTATTAATAGTTCAGCTTGGTTAAATCAAATTGTTTTCCCCGTAACGCGAGAACAGTTTTGTCGCGATGCCAAGCGAACCTGTCCTGAAATTGCCGATAAAGTATTTACTTTTGAACCTGGAGATATCATTACTATTGATCGAGGTGAATGCACTCACTTAACCCAAAGCTCAGACTTTGTAAGGATGGTAGAAGATGATCGCGAACTTTTAGATTTTTGTCCTGTTAATGTTGATAGCCGACTGATTGACGATAATCTAGACGGACACGACTTACATGAGATGAAAAAGGCGATCAAGCAAGAGGTTTGCCTTAGTTTAACTCAGTTTTTTAATCAGAATCAAGATTCTTTATTTTTGGAATATTGCCATTGGCAAGTAATTTATCAGCTAGAAGTAGTTTTTCCAGATGGTTCTCAGATTTGGCATTTCGATTTTAGCGAGAAGCAAATACAATGCCGAGTGGGGCGCAATCCTTTGGCTAACTTATTTAACGCGATCACTGCTTCTAGCCTATATGGCATTATGCAAGGAACTAAGGGCTGGGATTATGCTTATTTGGGCGGTTTCTACCGTAGTTTTCACAAATTATACCAAGCAACACCCTACGGTATCGTTAAATCAATTAATGAAAGTTCCAATTTTTCATTTCCACAACCTCTATATGCCAAGTTTCCTTACGATCGCGTTTACGAGCGAGTTCGCAACTATGAAACTAAAAAATGGGGTCAAGTTGAGAACAGCCAGGAAATCGAACCAGAAAACACAACGACGATAGTGATTATTGGCAAGACTTTAACTAGAGTGGCAAAACTGAAACCAGATTTAGCTCAAAATTCCAATTCTAATGGTAATTCTCAGCATCTTTCTCTAGTAAATTAATCACTAAAAACAACTATGCAAATCCAACTAATTGGTCATGCTTCTCTTTTTGTAGAAACCCAAGACTGCAAAATTTTAATCGATCCGGTGTTATGGGATTCTCATTGTGAAGACATAGAAGACATTTGTCCCCAAAGAAAAGTAATTATCGATCGCCTTCCTAAATTTGATACTCTAGTTATTTCTCATCAACATACAGATCATTTTGATATTCGTTCTCTGGCTTGTTTGCCCAAACATATTGATGTCCTGATTCCCAGGGATAAGTGTCTGAAAAGTTGTCTGCGTAAATTAGGCTATCAAAATATCTATTTTCTCGGAGATTGGACTGAAGTTCGCATTGGTTCGACTCGTTTACTAACAACTCGTTCGGAAAATCGCGTCCCCGAATTCGGAATGGTTATTGCCGACAATGATGGAGTATTTTGGAATCAAGTTGATTCTGTAGTCAGTCCAGAAACAGTAGGCAAGGTCAAATCTCGCTATGGTGGGGTTGACTTTTTATTGGCTAGCTGGCAACCAATGCTAGAGACTCAATATCAAGATAATCAAAGTATTTCTTTCCCTTACTCGGCTTATGGTGACTTATTGAAGCTAGTTAATTTAGTTCAACCTAGAGCGATCGCACCAGGAGCGAATGGGTTCAAATTTATCAACGGTTCATCTTGGTTAAACCAGATTGTTTTTCCTGTAACACGCGAACAATTCTGTCGGGATGTGCAGCAAACTCGTCCCGAAATTTCCCAGCAAGTATTTGCTTTTAATCCAGGAGATGTTGTTACCATCGAGCAGGGTCAATGCGATCGCCTACCTCAACACTCTGACTTTGTAAACATGGTAGAAGACGATCTCGACAGCTTAAATTTCTGTCCTGTTAATGTCGATAGCCGACTAATCGATGATAATTTAGAGCAGTATAATCTCGACGAACTGAAGACAGCGATTAAGCAAGAAGTGTGCGTTAATTTACTTCAGTTTATAAATCAGAATAAGAACTCTTTATTTTTAGAATATTGCCACTGGCAAGCAGTTTATCAGCTAGAAATTGTATTTCCTGATGGTTCTCAGACTTGGCATTTTGATTTTAGTGAAGAGCAAATTCAATGCCAAGTGGGACGTAATCCTTTGGCTAATGTCTTTACAGCGATCGCAGCTTCTAGATTCTATAGTCTAATCCAAGGAATTAAAGGTTGGGATTATGTACAGATGGGTGGCTACTACCGTCGTTTTCATAAGCTATATCAAGCAACTCCCTATGGTATCGTTCAGCCTAATGATAGCTCCAGTGTTTTCATAAAAGAACCTCTACAGGAAAAATTTCCTTATAAAGAAGCATATCAAAAGGCTCGCGACTATGAAATTGAAAAATGGGGTCAAGTTAATGAGAGTAAAGCAATTGAGCCAGCCTGCAAAACAACCATGATCGCTATTGGTAAAACCCTCACTAGAGTTACCAAAACCACTTCGATAGGTACTTCTGTTGATACTCTTCCCTATCTAGCAACTAGCTGTGCCAAATAAATGGAAATAACTCAAAACAAATATTATTCTCTACGTTCAAAAGCCTTTAATCCTAATTATTTGAAATCCCTAGAACAAGAAATACTTGCTTCGCCTTATCTAGCAGAGAGTAAATTAAGCGAGCATTTTGCAGAAACTCAGGGGTTTTCTATTGTATTCCAGCGATCAGGAATTGAGATGGTTGCCAAACAGTTTCCTTTTCTTCAGCCTTATTTACAAACAGCATTAATGCCCCAATGCAATGTCTTTTACCTCAATCCTCTGATTGTGCAATCAAGAGCATATGTCCAGCCCCACGTTGACTGTAGTATTGCTCAATATTGTCACCAGACTGTTATTCCCAAAATGGTCAGTGTCCTCTATGTTCGCGTGCCATCAGATATGGAAGGTGGAGAATTAATTTTAACTAGAAAAGGAAACCAGGTAGGAAAAATTCAACCCCAAGAAAACACCCTACTATACTTTCATGGCAGTTTAACCCATTCGGTTAATCAAGTTAGAACTTCGCAGTCTCGTATTAGTTTAGTCTGCGAACAGTATGTTGGCGATTTAACTCAATATCAGCAGATTCCCCAATTTCAGATTGAGTCTAAAGCCTATGCAGTGTAGCAATAGGTAAAAACAGAAATACTCTCATCATCAGAAAAATAATTATGTTTTTTGAATCAAGTAATTTTCCCTTTCTTTCAGTCTTGGAAACAAATTGGTTATTAATCAAACAAGAATTTGAGCAGTTAAAATCCGAAAAATTGATAGATTGGCCTGAAAAAAATATATATAATCAAGGTTGGAAAATATTTGGCTTGTATTCATTTGGCAAGAAACTTCAAGAAAATTGCCAATTATGCCCCCAAACAACACGACTGACCGAAACCATCCCAGGCATAACTACAGTTGGATTTTCCCGTCTAGCATCAGGTACTAAGATTACTCCTCATGTTGGATGTTCTGATAGGGTACTTCGTTGTCATTTAGGTCTAATTGTGCCAGATCGTTGCGCTTTGCGGGTTGGTAGTCAAACAAAAAGTTGGCAAGAAGGTAAGTGTTTTATTTTTGATGATACTTTAGAACATGAAGCCTGGAATTTGGGCAAGAGCGATCGCATTGTCTTGTTAATCGATTTCTTAAAACCAGGTCACAAGTTGACAGATTTATCTCAGCTTAATTGTCCCAAGCCACTAATCGATGTCATGAGCCATATGTAGCATTTTTTAAGCTTAATTTTGTTGCTGGTAATGATAAAAATATACTCGAATAATATAACTTGCCATAAAATATATTAGATATAATAATTTTTGTTGAAATTATTACTACTTTTAAAAAAGTATCTGCTTTATAAAAAATATCTTAGAACTCCTTATTTATTTTGCTCTAAGATATTTTTTTGTACGTTATTTGGATATCGAAACAATAAAAAAGTACATTTTATATTAAAAATATTACTAGATTACCTTATCTGCAATTGCTATTATTTAATTGTTGAAATAAATAAACCAAAAGTAAATTATTCAGAGAGAAAAAATGTCAATTGAATCAGTACGTACAATGATCGAAACTTCTAAAACTGATGCTGTTTTACGTCAGCAACTACAATCAGCAGAAGGACCAGAAGCTATCTTAACTATTGCCTCAGAAAAAGGTTATGAGTTTACCGAAGAAGAACTACTTAGTGTAATGCAAGAAAAGCAGCTTTCTTTTGGAGAAGAGCTTTCTGAAGAGCAGTTAGAATCTGTTGCTGGTGGTGGTAAAGGAAATAAAACTAGTTTTAATGGTGGTACTCATAACCATTAAAAAACTAAATAATGTATCTACACAGTAGGTTTTAAAAACCATGTAGATACATTATTTTTTATTATTTATCGCACTATTTAGGTCAGGGTTTTATTAACACATTATTAATATTAAATCTGACATTATTACTTTCATTATTTTCTTAATCCTGTATGGACGAACCAGCGCACGTCTCTACAAATCTTGAATTTACCACAACATAAGATGTACCTAACAAATCAAACAAACGCCATAAAACATCTTTATGAGTCATAGCAGTATTTGTATAATGAATATAGGTAAAAAAATTGGAGTAGGAAAGTCGGCGCAGGTATTCTGTTGGAGAAATAATCAAGTAATTAAATTATTTTATCCGAATATTTCGACAGCTTGGATAGAATATGAAACCCAAGTTAGTCGAATTGTATATCAAGCAGGGTTAGCTGTTCCTGAAGTAGAAGGCATTACCGAAGTAGATGGTCAGAAGGGAATCGTCATCGAACGGATTGAGGGCGATTCTATGTTGAATAATATTCGTTTAAAACCTTGGAAAATATTCCATTTCGCCAGATTACTGGCAGAGCTACAAACCGAAATTCACCGATGTCATGTTCCCAAACTTCTCTCTTTGCAAAAGCAAAGAAAACTGCAAATTAGAGCAGCACAAGTATTACCAGAAAACAAACAACAAACAATATTAGATCTACTCGACCAATTGCCTACGGGGCGATCGCTCTGTCACGGAGATTTTCATCCTGGTAATATTATACTTTCAGCTTCTAAATCCACTGTTATTGACTGGTCTAATGCTTTACAGGGTAATTCTCAGGCTGATGTAGCTCTAACTTTATTAATGCTGCTTGTTGGTGAAGAACCAACTAATTTAACTTCATTTTTTTGGTTGTTTCTGCGAATTTTATTTTGCGCTGTATATCTCCAACGTTATTTGAAACTGAATCAGATTACTTGGAAACAGATTCAACCTTGGTTAGTGCCAGAAGCAGCAGCATGGTTAAGCTATTGCTCATCCGAGCAAGAGCAAAAATCTTTGTTATTCATCATCGAAAAGCTACTTAGAGATTAATACATCATTAATAATTATGCATAGTTTGACTCGTCTCACTACTTTTGGTGAAGCATTACTTTATAGCCCCTTGACCTATCCTACGTATCGTCCTCGGTTACAAAATATAAGCTCAGATGAGAATACTGTGGCCATAGGTATCTCTATTGCAGGAAAACCAATTGGTTTGGGGATAGCTGAAACTCAAGCAGATAAATCAGCTCAAGTTCTTTCTCTGTTCGTGGCACAAGCTTATCGTCATCAAGGATTTGGTACCGCTTTACTTACTCGTTTAGAACAGGAACTATATTTAGAAGGTTGTAAAAGCGTAGAATTTGTTTATACGACTGGTCAAACGACTACTTCTACTGTGGAACATTTACTAGATAAATGTGGTTGGTCGTCTCCTCAACCGCGAAGAGTAATCTGCAAAGCATCTACTCATGAAATGAGCAATGCACCTTGGATGCGTCGTCGTTGGCAACTGCCTGCCTCCTACTCTATTTTTCCTTGGGTAAAAATTACACCTAGAGAACGATCTTTGATACAGGAACAAGAAGTAAAGTCATGGATTCATCCAGATTTAATCCCATTTAAATATGAAGAAGGTTTAGAGCCTATCAACAGCGTGGGACTGCGTTATAAAGGACAGGTTGTTGGTTGGCTAATTAATCATCGTACTGCTCCTGATACTATCCGCTATAGCTGTAGCTATATCCGACCAGATTTGCAAAAGCTGGGTCGAATTACGTTCCTTTACATCAAAGCAGTTCAGCTTCAAGCAGCAGCTAACATTCCCTTCGGCATTTGGACTATTCCCCTAGAACATACTTCTATGGTTAATTTTGCCAAAAAACACATGAAACCATACTCAATATATCTCCAAGAGACTAAAGGAGCGTCAAAGTTGCTGTTTTCCGATCAAGAATTAGGTTTGCATAGATGTGTTGAAAGTATGGCAAATCGATAACTTTTATACTCTAAATAATTATGAATCGAATCGAATACTTGTTCAAAGTTTTTACCAAAGTAGAACCTTTATTACGTTCCCAAGAACCTTTTCAAAGACCAACCAACGTCTACATACCGGGTTTAGCAGCTCAACCTTGGTACGAACCGCAAAATTTCGCATGGGTTCAACAACTGGAAGAAAAATATCAATTGATTCAACAAGAGTTATTAGACTCTTGTTTGGCAGATAAAAATAGATTTATTCCCTACCAAGAACCTAAAGACTTTTTTCCTGATTCTATTGGTAATTATGATGGTGATGATTGGCAGACTTTTCCTTTTTCTCTATACGGTAAAAAGTTTCAAGAAAATTGTGACTTATGCCCTGTAACGACAAAAATTCTTCAGTCTATTCCTCGAATTACAGGAATGGTACATTTTTCAGCTTTAACCAAAAGAAGCCATATTCCTCCTCATTGTGGTCCATTTAATTTTATTTTGCGTTGCCAACTTCCATTAATAGTTCCAGCTAACTGCGAGCTTTGTGTCGCACATAAATCTAGAAAGCTTGTTGAAGGTAAACTATTGATTTTTGACGATAGTTTTGTTCACGAGGCTTGGAATAATAGTGACTTTACCAGAATTATTCTCTTGTTTGACTTGTATCATCCTGATTTGACTGATGCCGAAATTCGCGAATTTGAATTCATCATAACTCACGATCCTTATATTCAAGAAGTGCTTCGGAACTGGATTTCTAATTTTGAAAAACAGAAATATCTAAGTTCAATAATGAATTTGTTTAAGTCTAGAACCAAAAAACTTCATCCCTACAAAACCGGAAATATGATACTGCATTCAGGTTTACACTATCATCAAGTTGCGCCAATCAAAGCTCAGCCAAAAGAAGCTCGCATTACTCTACAGGGACACGGTATCTTTGGAGAAGGAAGTTGGCAACTTTATTGGTAAAAACCAATTTCAACTTAATAGTTATTGATGATTATTAAATCGAGATTATTATCATGTCTTATGTACTCAAAAACTTAGAAAAAACTTTTTATAAACTGGATGCAATTATCTATTTAATTTCTACTAACGAGTACAATAGACTAGATATTTCTCTCAAAGAAGTAATTACAGATTTAGATAAAGCGATCGCCAAGCTCAAACAAAGGACCAAAGTCATAAAATAGAGACAATAACCTGAATGCGATACAAACCTTTCGTTTTCAAGGTCGCTCCGTGGTGGATTTTTTCGCCTTTGTTCTGAATATTAATGCTGAAGTTGGAGAACAACTTCCCTAGATTCCTGACACCTGAATTCTTACTTTTTTAAAACATAATTGTTTATTTTATAGCTTGGGCTTGGTAGCTAACTATTCCTGACAATTAAGGCGATCGCCTCTCAACTTGCTATTAATGACTTTGTTTGAACCTGGGTCACACTTTTGAGGAAAGTAACCAATTTAGTAGAACATATGTTTTAAACAATAGCTCAACAGCAGAGAGATAGATGATTACAGTAAGGTTTCGATAAGTGTACAACACGAACATCTCGAAACATTTCTGAATATCAGGACTTTTTAGTCCTATACTAAGCAGAAGTATATAAATCTACATCATTTGTTAACTAATTTACTAGCCCAAAATCACTGTGGTCGGTTAAATTTATTTTGCCAGCACATAAATTATATTATGTATTATGTATTTTAATTTTCTGCCGAAAATGTTTGGCTTATCTTATAACTCTAATCTAAAAAATATAAACTGAAAATTATAGGATATAAATAGGAAAAAACCGATTAGATACGGAATTATCTTGTATTGAAAACTTTTATAAGATTCGACAACAGTAAATCTCTGCACAAAGATTTGTTAGTTGCTCGGACACAATTTCCATTCAAAACTTTATCTTGGATAGATTTGTCGCTTTTCGCTGTGACACTAATGATTATGGTGTTCGGCATTGGCGACTACGGCTTATATGAACCTCATGAAGGTCATTTTGCTATGGTTGGTCAAGAGATGATATTTCAAGGAAACTGGATAACTCCTCATTTAAATGGCTCACCTTATCTTAATAAACCCCCTTTGTTATATTGGTTAATTGCTTTCTCGACTAAAGTTTTTGGTGCTCATGAATTTGCTGCTCGTTTACCAATTGGATTAGCTGGTTGGTTGGGAATTCTCATAGCTTGGAAATGGACTAGGCAACTATGGGGAGTTAGTGCTAGTCGGATTGCTGCATTAATGCTTTCAGTGACGGTCGGATGGTTTTTATTTACCCATCAAATCTTAATTGATGTGTTACTCAGCACTTTGTTACTTGCTAGCAACTATTTTTTATGGCGAGTAATTTATCAGCCTCAATCTTGGGTTTATTGGTGGGCAGCTTATATTTCCCTTGGCTTATGCCTATTAACTAAGGGATTAATAGGTATTGTATTCCCCTTACTTGGGTTTCTGGTTTTGGGATTGGTTCGGCAAGATAGGAAGCTAATTAGGAGGCTCCGTCTATTTAGAGGATCATTATTAGTATTGGCTTTGATTCTACCTTGGTTTATCGCGGTGGAACAGGCTAATCCTGGATTTTGGCATTATTTTGTAGTTAATGAACATTTAGATCGTTTACTAGATCGTCGTTTTCCTCCGGATTACGAAGTCTCTCAAATTAGTGCCTTTGGCTACTTGATAATTACTGCCCTATGGTGTTTTCCTGGTATTTTATTTTTGCCTTCAGTACTTAAATTTACTTGGCAAGAGTGGCGTCAGGGATTTAGAGATCGGGCCTCGACTTTAGAAAGGCAGTATAGCGATGGTATTTTATTACTGGCGATCGCCGCAATTTTGCCCGTTATCTTCTTCTTACCTTTTTCTTCTCGGCTTATTTACTATGGTATTCCTGCCATTCCACCCTATGTTATCCTTTTTGGGGGTTGGTATAGTAGGTATCAAACTTCAGTTAGTGAAGAGCAAAGCGATCAGCCTCTCGCCATTAGTATCAAGCAATCTTATTTACCAGCAAATTTTAGGGAGAAGAAACGGAATAAGGTTGTTACTATTTATAGTGCAATAGCTATCTGTCTGGGAATTTGTTTTGTCAGCACGCTTTTTTTTCACTCTTTGATAGTTCAATCATTACCGCCGGTTATTAATAATTCAGATACCAAATTATTGATGTTCATTGTACCAATCACTTTGGGACTGGGTTGGATTATATCTGGCATCGGCATTGTAAGACAATCTCGCTTTGCTTTGCTGCCAGTTTTTTTGGCTTTAATTGTTACTTATATTTCTGTGGTACAAGGTTTTATTGCCTATCAAGATGTTCGTTCTTCTAAGACGTTGATCCGTGCAGCTGATTCTTGTTTAAATATCGATACTCTATGGATATTTGAAGGCTCGCGAGAGATTGGCACAGCTGGGGCAATAAGTTATTATCTAAATCAGGGTCAAAATTATAATGCTAAAGACATTGCTGAGCATCATGATACTGGATGGGAAAAAGGCAATTCAGGCAGAATTTACCGCCATGTGATGGTATTGTCTGATGGAGGTAAAAATCGTATACCTCCAAATTTTCCAGGATCTCCTCCTGCTTATTTAATTGATCGACAGCAATTACAAAGTTATTGGAATAGCGATCGCCCGGTAGTATTTATTACTGATTTTCTGCGTCAATTTAATGATCTTGATGACCCTGAAAATCGAAATCTACCCCAAGGAGTTGGTAAACCTTCGTTAATTATTAATAATAGGAAACTCTATTTAAACGCTGCAGCTCAAAAGTTTGAGTGTAATTTTTAGTTATTTATAGCAATACGAACTTTTATTAGGATACTCATTACTCGTTACTCGTTACTCATTACTTACGAGCAATCAAATAAACTTGTCCTAACGTAACTTTGTACGGCTATATTTCGTATTTTTGCTTATGGATTTTTAATAATTGCTGGTATTTATGATTATTTTTGGCTTTTTGCCACTTAGCTTTAAAAATTTCTGCTGACCTGGCTTTTATAGGGTCTATATCCAAAGATAAAATTTCTTTTCGGAGTTCTTTTTCTGCTGCTTTGGATTTTGCCTTTTGAGGATTAGTACGATATTTCCTTCCACTTTTATGATTGGCGTATCTTCGCGATCGCGTGTATCCCATCTGTAAGAATTTTCGCGCCATATCTGCACCAACAAAATCTTTTTTTTCTAAATATTCCAAGAACATTTGATAGATTTTGTTACTTGATTCAGTTGCTATTTCAGGGTTCTTAAATCTCCAGTGAGGTAAAATTTCAGATTTATAAGGCTGGACTAACAATACTCCCTGTTCCCCTTTTCCCACCTGATAAAGATCGGGGCGATCGCGAAAATTTAAGTTTTCATAATCTAGAGAATAATCAAATTTATTCATAGAAAAAAGCGCGATAGTACGCGCTTTACTGAGCTTGCTTAAGTTAAATCTTGGAAGTTACCTTTGATTTCCTTAGCTGTTCTTTTACCAGCCTGGGTAGCATCTTCTATAGTATCTTGAGCCGTATCCGTAGCTTCATCAAACGCTTTTTTCGCTGTCTCGATTTTATCATTAACGCGATCGCTAATACCTTCAACATAATCACCTAAATTATCATTTTGACGGCTTTCAGCTCTATCTATTAGTGCTTTTGTCTTAGCAGAAGTTTCCGCATCATATCTGCGATCATCGTTATATCCATTCATACCACCTTTGAAATCTTGATTGGCATCATAATCATCATAAGTATCAGACATAGCTCTTTTGGCCGTTTCTGTATATGCTTGCCCTCCAGTCTGCGCAATGTTACCTTGGCTACAAGCTGTATTAATTATCAATAAACAACTTGCTAAAAATACTGTTAGTACTGATCTTATATTTATAGATTTAATGATTTGGATTAGATTGTGCATTATTTATCCTTCAGTGTTTACTTATCTAAAATCATAAAAAAAGCAAAACAATATTACTTCTATCAAAGGTAAAGTATAGGACTATATTAATAGTTATAGATTATATAAAATTACTCTAATATATTACGAATATTTGGTCTTCAAATACTTATGATCTTTAATTAATCAATTTGCTTAAAAATAAAATTATAGTTTTTGATATATTCTCAAATTTATAAAATGAGCTCAAAACATTGTTACCATGTATCAATTAATATTCAATGACTGCTTTTAAGGATTACCTTAACTTAATGTGGATAAATATATTATTATCACCAAAGGTAACGATAGTTTGATTCCTCAGGCTACTTAATTGTTGTATAAATTTGAGCCTGAGTACATTCAAGGTTATGAAGAACTAGCTTAAGCTTATATAGTAATTTGACATTGGTTTAATTACAAAAGCTATAAGCAATTACTTATAGTCAATCTCAATTTAGCAATCTAGTCTTTGAGAGGATCGTGACCCCAATTCATTAGAGAATAACGCCAGCGACTATCGTCGATATTTCCAGATGGTTTTTGCGCTAGGTGACGGTGAACGTAGCTGATTACCCTTTTCATATGGCTGAAGTCACTATCGGTATAATTCGATTGATGACGCTCAAGAATTTCTACGATTTGTTTACCAGATTTATGTCCGATCGCTTCACTATCTTCGTCTTTTTTTTGCCCAACAGATTTACTTTGCTCAGTTTTTAACCACTGTTGTAAGTCTCGGGAAGACATATTAACTGCTTCTTGAAAATCTTGCAGAATTTCCTGTTGTTCTTTGGTAAGATTTTCATTTATTAAGGAAAGAGATTCTGCCTTGTGCCCTGTTAATGTCTTCGTATTGTCATTTTTGACTAGATAACGAGGACTTTCTTGAGTAGCGTCTATTTTTTTTCCTTCGACTTCAGTTGGCTGAGTGATCTTTTTAGTAATTTTTCCTGTAGCTTGACCACCACCGCTATTCCATTTAACGTGATCGCCTTTATTAAATCTTGGTATCATTTTAGTTACTAAAAAAGAATTTCGATTGAATTACTAATTCCAGCCCATTGGTTTTTCGGCTGATTCGGGTACAAATTCACTTCTTGAAGCAGAACTTTGGCGATCAATAATCTGTACAGTAGTGGCTTGAAGACCCATTTCACCCTGAGTTGCCTTAAATCTAATGCCATTACCAACTTCTAATTGGGCAAAATCTTCATTGACTACACTGTTTCGATGAAAGTAAACTTCTTCACCTGTATCGATTGCTTTAAGAAAACCATAACCTTGTTCGGGAAACAATTTAGTGATGACGGCACTTATTTCCTGTTCGGGGTGTGTTTTCCTAATTCCCTTTTGTTCGGTAGAAAGTCCCACTACTTGACGGCGTGCTGCTTCAAAAGCATCCCGAATTACTACTTCTAGAGGTGGATATTGTTTTCCTCGATCAGGATTATGACTTACTGCTATTTCTCGACCATGGGGAATGGTAATATCAATACTAACTTTATAAGGAGAACCACTGTCGGGATGCTTGTGAGCTTTTTCGACAACTACTCGACAGCTATTCATATAGTCACAAAACTTTTCTAACTTAGTAATTTTTTCTCGAATTAAAGAATCAATCGCATCTGTTTTTTCAATATTACGGTATGTGATTTCTGGAGCTATTTGCATGACTAGTTGTTTGGCTAATTATCTTTCTTGACTTAATTTAATTTAGAAAAAGTGTAATCAAAATAAATTTAATCAATCCAATTTATTTCCTGATGCTACAATTAGTTGCTTAAAAGTTTCAGCAGATGCCTTAGATTCTATTGTTACTTTTTTGTTATCGAGATCGATATTAACCTTAGCGTTTGGTTCGGAAGTCAATATAGTTTCTTTTAGCTTTTCACTAGCTTCTGAACTATCTAAAGTAGGTACGTAAAACTCCATTTTAAATTTTCTCCTAAAACATAAGTTGATTAAACTACAGCATACTATTTGTCACTGTCTAGATTTAACTATCTTTAGTTATAGGTATACTCTTACCATCGATAGAACCTAGTAATGAATAATTGCTTTGAAATATTTAAATCTAACTTATGACCCATTTTATATTGACTATTTCTTTTTAAATTAACAATAACCTAATACGATCTAAAAGCTACGTCTAATTGTAGAACGATGACCATAAATCATGAAAATAATTCAAAATTTATTCCAAATCCTTATTCTAAAAAATAAACAAATTTTCCGAGGCATACTAGCAGTTTGTATGATAGTGGCGGGATTATTACATTTCGTCTTTCCCGAACCGTTTATCAAAATTGTTCCTAATCTGCTACCTTATCCAGGCGCATTGGTTTATCTTAGTGGTTCCTTAGAAATTATTGCAGGAATTAGTTTGTTAATTCCTACTGTGAGTCAAATTGCAGCTTGGGGTTTGGTTTTACTATTCATAGCAGTATATCCAGCGAATATTAATATGGCAGTTAATCATATTCAGATTGCCAATATCCCTGATAGTAATTGGTTTCAAGCTATTAGATTACCGTTTCAATTTGTGTTAATTGCTTGGGCTTGGTGGTTAACTCGCCCTGACAACCACAGCGATCGCCTTTCAACTTCTAATTAGTGGCTTTATTCTAAACAATTACCAAATCTTGAGAAGATTGCATATTTGATACTGGTCGTCAATTGGGAAATGATGGGCGAGGTAAGCCGAAGAAGAGAAGATCGAACTCAGGTTAATCGAGTTTTCTGCCCGTTTGAATTTTTTGGCAACAGAACCAAAATTTCCGCTCAACTTACCTTTAATCTTTCGAGCATCCAATCAAATCTAGTTGCTGCTAAAGACATTTGTTCAAGAGTCTTAGCATCTAGTTCATCCTCATATTGAATTTGGTCATTTAGAGATTTACCTTGGACATAAGTGCGTCTACCAACGCTGAGTCTACTGATTATTCCCTGTAATTTATCAGCTAATAATATTACGATCGCCTGATAAAAACGAGCAGCAAAACCGATATCCTGTTGTAGTTTGGCGATTAGTGTCGGTCGGGCTAGAGAAAGTACTAAAGAATCTTCGACTGCAGTCACTGTAGCGTAAGGCAAACGACCATCAATAAAAGAGGTTTCGCCGATAATTTCCCCTTTATGCAACTTGGCGATTTCCCGTCCAGAGGATTCTACCCCTTCTAAAGTGGCAAATATATTAGTTAAAGGATTGCTTTGATCGCTTTCCAGAGAGACTGCCATTTGTCCATCCAAAACCAAGTATAAAGCTTCAACTGGTCCTCCCTGACGAATTAAAGTAGTTTGAGCAGAAATTTTCTCCAGAGTTCCATTAGCGATCGCCCAATCGAGATCGCTATCGTGTAATTGCCCAAAAATATGTAGTACATCTCTAACAGGCTGAGACTTAGCAAAGTTTCTACGACCAAGACGATTGAGCAAATGTTGTAATCTATTTAAATATAAAATGGCGCTCGCTCGGTAAAAGCGAGCAGCAAATCCTTTATCTTGGTCTAACTTATGTTTCATTTCTGCCAAAGGCAGAGACATTACTAAACATCTTTCTGAGGCTCTAATAGTAATAGCTCGAGAATTAAAGTTTGTAAAAGTATTTTCACCTACTATTTCTCCACGAGATAAGCACATAATCTCGATTCCAGGAATATTTGTACCTTCTAGAGTGGCAAAAGCGTGAGCTAAGGGATTATTGTGCTTTTGCGAGAGTATTGCAGTGGCTGTTCCTTCTAAAAGAAGATAAAAATTATTAAAAGTATTTCCCTCACGCATTAGTAAAGTATCTGGGAGAATTTCTTGTTGTTTCCCTGTGGTGATTATCCAATCAATATCACTATTATTTAATTCTTGTAATATAACTTCTGTCATTGTTTTGTACCCATCAATAGGTATTAGGTGTTGGATAGTTTGGTTTTATTTTGCAATCGGTGAAAGATTGTCTCGAGTCTTACAACAGCCTGGTCAGAAGCTAATTCTTCTAAGGTCAAATGGGTCAAAGCCATCAACATTAAAGGTTGATTTGAACTTAGTTTTAACTCCTTGGCATACTTGCGATCAAAATGCTCTAAATTTTTGGCGGCAGCTACAACCAAAGCTTGTAAAATTTTAAAAGCTCGATCTGAAAGTGGTGACTGACCTCGGTAGTTTTGTAATCTACCCTCTTCTCGATACTTAGGGAATGATTCTAAACCCATAAAGCGCAAAAACCAGTCAGCGCGGTAATGTCCAATAGCAGCAACAATACCTCGATAATCAGCGATTAGTTCGTCGAGTAGATTATTCTGCATTGAGTTAAACAGACGACGAGTAAAATAATGAGTGCATTCGTGTTCTAAACGAATTGTCAAAGATAACTGGCGCCACTCGGATTCTGTTAATTCTATATCCTGAGGGGCAACATTACTATAAAATCCATCGCTAAGAATAATAAAACGGTCATGATAAAGATTTTTTAAGGGAATTAACTTCATAAACTCTTGTTTCCAAGCCATATCCCCAGAGTTAGCTGAATTTTCTTGCTCCCATTGCTGACGATATCTACGAATCCGTGACCAATTATTGTAACCAGCTATCATGCAAGCTCCCATAGAAAGGGGAATGGCTTGAGGTTCGTTGCGTTTAGTTAAAGCCTGTACTAAAGTTACAAAATCTTCTCTATTACCAGGAAGTAGAATGGGAATTGCCCCAGCTAAACTAGGATAAATTTTCAAATCAAGTTTTTCTGGTTGTTTTAGCTTGAGACCCGTAGCCTCAGGTATAGTATGTGGATCGGCTCCCCTTAGAGTAGCAGCGCGATAAGCTTCTGTTTGGCTAATACCTTCAGCAATAGGAAAATGTAACTGAACCAAGACATTTTTCAGAGTCGACCAAACACCTATTTCCTCAGAAATATTAAGATACTCTGACCAAATCGCTACATAAGGTTCGGGTTCCAAAGGAAACTGAAGAGATGATTGCCAGTTACTATGGTCAAAAACATTTTGATTGTAGGCAGATAGCTCCTCGATTTCAGTTGCTGTGGCACCATAAGTCCCTAAAACACTAGATTCAAATTCTGGTAGTTTTGATATCATCCTAGCCTCCTACTGCTAACATATATTTTTCTTGGACTATCTGTGCCGTAATATTGGCTACTGTCAAACTGAGAGGATGGTTAGGATAGTTCAAACAAAAAATATCTCTACTACCAAGCTGTGCAATCTCTTCGGATAGAGGAACAATTCCGACCACTGGAGTTTTGTAAGTCATTTCCATATTGTGTTGTAAAGCATCAAGATTGGAACTAGATAGTGCTTTATTCACAACCAGCATGATATTGGACATATCTAACTTACGGGCAACTTCTAAAGTTACGGCAGTTCCCTGAAAATCTTGTTGATCTGGACGTAAAATCACCACCAAGCGATCGCTTATGGCGATCGACAGTAAAGTCTCTTCGTTAAGACCAGGATGAGTATCAATCAGCAAATAATCTAAGTCTAAGGCTCGAATCAGTTCATTTAAGCCATCATTCAAGTGAGCTACATCATATCCCTCTCGCAAAATTCGAGCGATTTGACCAGCTTTAATACTAGAAGGAATAAGATAAAGACTACCACTTGTTTTTGCTGTTTTTAAGACATGACTGACATCGTAAGCAGTATCCTTAATCTGACAATTACCCCAAAGGTAATCATTTAAGGAATAATTCATGTGGTCTTCGTCTAGACCAAAAATAATGTGAATTCCAGGAGATTGAATATCTGTATCGACAACACCTACTCTTTGCCCTTGTAATGCCATACTTGCAGCCAGGTTAGCAGTTAAATTGGATTTACCTGTACCACCACGAAATGAATGAACGGAAATAATTTGACACATAATAATATTGCTCCAGATTTGGTAATTAAAAGTAATTAAAATTGAATTTCAGAATTTCAACTCATACAGTTTGTCTGGCTGCTGGAAATTCCAACTTGCACCAGCATTTTTGGGAATTCAGAGGCAATAGAACTTTATCTCCGAATAGTTTGAGATCAAACCGCATCTTGTTATTTTCTTGATATATTTCGAGCATTGAAGGCAAATTGACTGAGCCAATTTTATGGTTATTACTATGTCCCCATACCCTCAATTCCTCCAGTTGTTTAGTTGATAATTCCAAGATGGCGTAGCGCAAGGATGATAGAGTAGAAATTTCGACAACAGCAGCTTGATGATTTTGTTCCCCTTCTATATATCCCAGCTTAATCTTGGCTGTTTTTGGTTTTCCACCTGCGGTAATTTTAAGTAGGCTTTGTCCTTCGGTTCCCTGATTTTCCTCTAACTCGATTACAGTACGAGAAATGAAAGCTCCCGTTGACAACATTACCCAAGTAGCGGTTAAAGACAACACCGTAACACTCAAAGCACTGATACGGGCTAAGGGATGTTCCCAAATGAATAAACCATGAGCGACAATAACTAGTAAAGAGAAGCAATATATACTTCCTAGTAACCAAGGATAATTAAGCAGTTTAACTACCCTACCTGGTAAAAGTTCGCCTTTACGCCGACTAGAAATTAACAGCAGGACGGGGAAGATACCTCCAATAACAGAGTTACCCAGCACTCCAGCAAATCCCACGACATTGGTAAATGATTGTTTATCAGCCAGTAGAAGTCCTTCAGTTAATAAAAAAACTAAGAAAAGGGGAATCAAAGAAAGCAAAAAAGGACGTTGGTTAGCTAAATATTGGGGTTTTTTGGGGTTTTTTGGGGTTTTTTGGGGTTTTGGACCCCAAAAATCGGATTTTAACCCATTTTTGTCCCAATTTCCTCGTTCAGACATTGCCATAGAAGAAATAACTTTTAAACAGACTCGATCGCGATTAGCTGATTGAATTTCTAAATTAAGGTCAACTCCCTGAAGATTGAGTTGGGGATATTGAGCAAATAGTTCTTTAATGTCCCAATCTTTATCAACCTCAATATCTTGTTGATAAATCGTTCCTTGCAACTGTAAATCGAGACGAAAGGTTAATTTACTATCGTCAAATTTCAGATAAGTTATTCCGATTAAACAGCAATCATAGCGATCGCGAGTTTGTAAAATCAGTCTCTCCTGTTGATGAGATAAAGTGACAATAGATTGTCTTTGATCGGGAAGCAACTTTCTAGACAAATTAACTAGAGAACTAGAACTCCTCAACCAAGACATTCCCAATAGTAAAGTAACTAGTACTGTACCTAAAAATTGACCCTGCGAGCCAATTTCTTCGATTAGTGGCTCTAAAACTGTCCCGGTCTGACTAGCCAATATATTAGGTGCAATCGTGCCATCAACAGCCACCACCCAGAGACAAAAAAGAAAGGTTAAACAAGTTGTTCCGGCTATACTTCCCCCAATCAAAGAATTAGCGCTGGGATCTCTGGGCAACACAATTTTGGCACATTCGCCGACATATACGTGTCCAAAGTAAAGCATCAGAGTAACACCAAAAACTCGCTTTAGGATCTGAGGTTTAAAAGAGTTTCCTTGCAGCCAATTCCAGTCTAGGTATAGTAGGTTATCTAAGTTATCTAGTTGCCAATGATTAAAACAGAGCAAAGAGAATAACAACAGCACGCCAACATTAAGAAATGCCAATAAAATTGTGACCCCGAGAGTTAAATGGAATGACTGATGAGAGACCACATATAACCCCAGCAAAAATAGTATTCCTGCCCAGATAGTAGCTGGTAAAGTCGTAAAGGTGGCTATTGTTGTCGACAAGCCAATATAACAGGCAAGTACAATTAAAAAGACTCGAATACTGACAGCAATAACTAGAATCATTGAACCTGTCTTACCTAAGTAATTAGCTGCTAGTTGTTTAAAAAAGGTTTTACCAGAACGAAAATCTTGACTACGACTAATTGCTTCCGCCATACAAATCATGGTCAGGATGTTAATCCCCCCTAACACAATTAATAAAATAACCGTTACTGAAGACCCCAACTCAGCGGTAGCAATAGGTAATGCTAAGAAAGCTTGGGGAAGTCCCAAAGCAATCGTCACTAAAGTAGCTAACCAAAAAGATGGTAATGATTCAATTCTTTTGGCGATCACAAACATCAACCAATGATATTTATCTACTAATGACATTTCAGAGATAAATGCATCTTTTAGAGGTTTTTGATAAAGTCTGTAAAAAGCTTGGTGGAACTGTATTTGTTCACAGCCTAAAACCTGACGTATATTGGGTATCAGTAATTCAGTAAATTTGTATTTCTCTCCTAAAGCCTTAAGTAACGCTGCTTTTCGTTGAGGATTGTCGGGAACTAATACTGACCAGTCCCTCGCAAAACGCTCCAATTGCTGAATTCTCGGTCGCTCCATTTTAGAATTATCGATGGCAAAAGCTTGGAGAAAAGCTAACTCGCGATCGCTCTCACCCGAATCAGTCAGAGTAAAATCCACCCGCGATCTTGCTGCTAATAATGCTGTTTGTTTCTCAATCAAAAAAAGTAAAGTTTTAGACTGTTTAGCAGACATTCCTGCCAACAATTCTTCTTGAGAAATTAATTCATTTAACGACATCTTTGCTACCTCTCTCAACAACCATTCAATTCAATATTTGAGTTTGACATCACAAAACTCCTAACTGTTAACTGTCAAAGATTGGCTACAAAACGAGTTTTTTGATCTTCGGCTTTTTTGTGTAATTTTTGGAAGTATTCTTCCTCTGTTTGTGCTTCTGCGTTGACGCGATTTTTTAACCGTAGAGCCTTTTTTTGCAGGTCTTTAAAATATTCTGTTCCGGTGATCTCTGATATCTGACGTTCTTTTTTAGTTTCATCAATTTCTACTCGCAAGTTTTGCACTTGTGACTTTAAATATTGTTCCCGATTATTTATTTCTTCAGCCATCTTGAGAAAAACACCAGCTAGTCTACCTAGGTCATCTTGAGAACGAGCTATTTTTACCAACGATTCAGGCTTAAACTCACCTCTTTGTAATGCTTTTCCTGCTTTAATTAAGGCACGAATCGATTTAATTAATTGGTTAGAAAGTAAAAGAGAAGCTATGACGGCAAACCCTCCTACAATCAAAACAAATAAGCCATTTTGCCAAATCATCGCCCGCATAGGAGCTTCAAAAATGGCTTTTGGTTTATTAACTCCCAGTACCCAAGATTGAGTCTCCAGTGGCGCAAAACCAGCTATTTGATGAGTTTTCTCAATAGGGGAATAATAGCTGACATGACCTATTTGTCTTGCTCCCACCATTACCTCTGCTAGTTCAGGGAGATTTAGGCTACCAATTTTGTCTCGACCATAAGAATTTTTGGCTTTCAGCTCTTTTTGAGTATCTGAAGGTAGTTTATTTAGACTACGATAAAGAAATGAATTATTTGGATGAGCAATGACTACTCCCCGCTCATCTACTAAAAAAGCTTGAACGTGAGAATCGACCCTGATGGAGTTAATCACCTTCCACACATCAGGACCTTGTATTTTTAATACTGCTACACCCAGAGTTTCTCCTCTGTCAGAACGAATCGGATGAGCAAAAAATAATCCAGGTCGTCCGCTGGCTGCTTCTACCAAAAAGCTAATGGATGCTCCAGCTTCACTCTGAATTGCTTTTTTGAAGTAGTCGTAAAAACTCTGATTTTGACCAATACAAGTTGGATCTGTAGAAACACGACAAATACCATCCTTATCTATAATAAAGACAGCATCGTAGTCAGAACTAGAGCGCAAGATTATTTCTAAGCCTTTTTCAACCTTAGAGAAAAGTTCTTCACTTAGTATAGAGTTAACAGTTAAGAATTTAACTATATCGGCATTTCTAGAGACTTGATTAATGATTAAACGATTATCAAGAATAAATTGGTCAAGACGGTTAGCATTACTAACAGCAATAACCTCTAATTTATCAGATTCACTTTGGACCAAATTTTCCAAACCTAATTTAAGATTGTTATAAGCAGTCAAGCTCATTGGTATAGTTGCTGCTAAAAAAATAACAATTAATAGTTTGGCAGAAATTGACCAATAGAAAGGACTAATTCGTCTGATATAGTTACTAAATTCAGTAATTTTCTGCGGCATCTCATTGAGTTATTTTTAATAGAAAATGGTACTAATACTAAATTTTGAAAAATTTTGTTTATTACCTACGTCTTCATATTAAAGATACTTTTATTTTGTCTTAAATAAAATTCATTTTTTTAATATAAAAATTCATTTTCTTGTTGTTTTACAAAAAGATCAATCTTAAGAAAAGTTATTTTTTACCAAATTTATTTTATTGTAATTCATATAATCACATAGTAGTTTTAAAGTAGCTTACTTGAAGTAAGCTACTTTTTATTTCAAAAATTTTAATTTATTCTAAAATTTTTAAATTTTAAGACTTAAGTGCTGATTGACTAAAAGATAGTTTTTTATTGAATCTAATAATATTTCTCGCCTTTATTTTATTTACTGTATAAATCAGATTTTATAGTATTACACTTAAAGTAATAACGTTTTATTAGTTTTGTTAGTTGTATTAAATTAAGCTTTTTGCCAAGATAAAAATAGTAATTTAAGAAAAATATGCATTAAAAAAAAATATTAAATAATGATTTATACCCAACTGAAAATTTTTATCTAATTCTAAAAGACAAAGTATTTGAGTATAAATAATAAAATATCAAATTCAAGTTTTATTATTTTTTGTCTATAAATATTTTAGAAGTGGACCAATTACAATCTATATATCTCTAGTTTTAGAATTCGAAAAATATGACTATGCTAGACGATCAAATAAATCAAGAAAAAAGAGAGGAGCAATTAATTGAATTTCAGTTTTTGCTTAAAAACATCAATGCAATGATATTAATTTTTCAAGACAATCAAATTTACTATGTAAATCCAATGACTAAAGTTTTAACTGGTTATTCAAAAGAAGAATTAGCAGTTAAAACAGATTTATTAAGGCAACTTGAACTTCAACAAAAATTACAAAATTCGGAATTTGTTAATTACATTGACTCGCAACACCAACAAGTCAAATTATTAACTAAAAATGGTAAACAATGCTGGCTAGATTGTTCAATTAAGAAAATTCAGTTTGCTGAAAAACCAGCGATCTTTTTAACAGCGGTAGATGTTACTAAATATAAACAAGCAGCAAACAAAAGTGCACAAATTCTTGAACAGAACAAAAAACTTATCTCGATGGTTTCACATGAGTTGCGGACTCCTTTAAATATCATTTCATTTTCTTCGCGATTGTTGAGTCGCTATAGCGATCGCTGGAAGCCATCAAAGGTTAAAAAATATCTCGATAGACTTCAAAGAGGTATTGATACTCTCAATATGTTAATCGACGATTGGTTAATTCTAGGTAAAGCTGAGAGTGAAAATCTAAAGTTTGACCCTCAACCACTTAATCTTGAGCGATTTTGTCATAATCTATTATCCGACCTCGAGTCAGGCGATCGCCACATACAGCAAATTAATTTTGTTCTTCAAGGGGATTGTTCGTCAATCAATGTAGATCGCCGAATACTACAGCTTATTCTGACTAATTTATTAGAGAATGCAATCAAGTATTCTCCTGATGGTCGCGAGATTTATTTTGTAGTCTCTTGTAGTTTTAAACACACTACTTTTAGTATTAAAGACCAAGGTTACGGAATTCCGCAAAGTGACCTTGATCAATTATTTGAACCATTTTATCGAGGAAAAAATGTTGAACAACTACCAGGCAATGGTTTGGGATTAGCTGTAGTCAAAAAGCTAGTAGATGTTCTTGGTGGTCAAATTGCCATCGAAAGTGAGATTGGAGTAGGAACAGAATTTGTACTTTCTTTACCTAATGAGACTAAACAAGTTTGTAATTAAAACCTTGAGTGTGAAACGTGGAGTGTGAAATGACTAAAGTACTAGTAATCGAAAATGAACAACAGACCAGAGAACTGCTAACCGAATATTTAGAGATAGAAGGATTTGAAACAATTAACGCCGCAAATGGTTTGATTGGAGTAGAAAAAGCTCATGAATATTTACCGGATATCACTATCTGTGACATCGCGATGCCAAAATTAGATGGCTATGGAGTTCTTAAAACACTACGTCAAAATCTTGATACAGCAATTATTCCCCTAATTTTTCTGACAGGAAAAAATACTCAACAAGAAGTCAGAAAAGGTATGGAGTTAGGCGCAAATGACTACCTGATTAAACCTTTTACTCCAGAAGAATTACTGAGAGCAATTTTAGCTCAACTAAAACAAAGAACTCTATTTAAGCAATGGTTTGCTGTTAAATCTCAAGTTATCGCACAATCGCCTGAACCAGAAATTGATGAATTCGTTCAATTTTCTTCGCTGTTTACTTCTTGTGAACATCTAAAAAAAGTTTATGACTTTATTAATACGCACTATCATGAATCAATTAGCTTACGAGATGTAGCCAAACACCTTGGTTTTTGCCCTGCTTATTTAACCGGATTAGTCAAAAAACACACAGGTGAGCCCCTCAATCGCTGGATTATTAAACGTCGGGTCACAGCGGCACGAACTTTATTATTGGAAACAGAAAAATCAGTAGAGCAAATTGCTGAAGCAGTAGGTTATCAAAGTATCAATCATTTTTTTCGCCAGTTTCGTCAATATTATGGAACTAGTCCTAAAGCTTGGCGCAAAGCAAATTGTCAATCTTATTTTTCCTTGAACAGATAACAGTCAAAGCGATCGAGTAGAGATTGAACTGAACTACCTCCAATTATATCTTGTTGTTCAATCTCACTTAACTCTTGATTTTTAGTCGTAGAATTTAAAAGCTCATTTTTAGCAATTTTTAATTCTGTATGAGTGCATGAAAATCCTGCAGCCTGCAAAATTTGATAACGTTGCTGATAATTAGCTGCTTGTTCCAATTGTTTTCTAAATTTTTCATCTACTAAAAGACGACTATACAGTGCTTTGGCGTTTTGAATAGACATATTATTGTTACTTGTTAATTATTTAATTACTGTTGAGGCTAAATCAATACGTATGTCCTAATTGAGACATATACAAGTTTTACTTATTAGTTTGAAAACAATCTACCCCTCTTAGCTTTAAACTATAGAATTAATATATTTTTAAAACAAACTATTTTTTTAACTAGTAAATTACTTTTTTTGATTGTTTTAAATATTCTAAGAAAATAAGAAAAAGCAATTTATAACTAAATTTTGTTAATTAAATTTTTATTAAATATTGCTTATTATCAGGATAGTTATTTTAAATAGAGGAAACTTGAAAATCAAAAAAACAAAAAAGTTATATTGAATTATATTAATTGTTTTTGAAACAACTTATTAAAGTATATTGATTTTATTTATTTTAAAAACTTTTCTAGAAAAATGGAGATGAGAATGAATGATACTGTTAGAGGAGTTAAAGCTATTGCTATTGGTGTACCGATTATTTTATGTACTGAAACTCCAACTAAGGCAGAAGATGTGGTTGATATCAATCATGAGCAAAATAACCAGAAAATAGTCAAGTTTCAATCCAATACGGCACAAGATTTGACCCATAGCATTCCACCTCTTACAGTTAATCAAGCTAAGGTTGAAAATGATGATTCATCTCTGATTGCCAAGTCATTAACTCAGTCACAAGTAGACTCAGCTTCTACCTTTAATAATCTTAACTCTAGTGCTAATCCCTTACAAATTCCCGCTAAAACTCAGGAAGTACAAATTGAAACCAACCAACCAATTACTTTAGAAAAAGCTATAGAGATAGCAATTCGCAATAATCAAAATTTGCAGATAGCCCGACTAAATCTAGAACGCTCTCAACGAGAATTAAGAGAAGCCAAAGCAGCACTTTTTCCTACTTTTGATACCCAACTAAATTTATCTGAAGCTAATACTGCTGAATCGGAAATAGAATTAGAATTAGCTCGACAACAAGAGATAGAAAATATTGATGAAGACACAAGTAATAGTTCTTTCGATGGTAGATTGAATTTTACTTACGATCTTTATACAGGAGGAGGAAGAGGTGCAGATATTAAACGGGCGAAAAACCAAGTTCGCTTAAGTGAATTAGAATTAGAAGAAATTAATTTCGAAACCCGTTTTGAAACTGTTAGAGACTATTATAGTTTGCAAAATACCGACTCTCAGGTAGAAATAGAACAATCAGCGGTAGAGGATGCACAGCAAACCCTCAAAGATGCTCAATTGCTACAACAAGCAGGGTTAGGAACCAAATTTGATGTGTTAAGTGCCGAAGTAGAATTAGCAGATGCTCAACAAAGACTAACTACAGCTAAGGCAGAGCAAAAAGAAGCTAGAAGACAACTAGCAACAACTTTAAGTGTGGGACAACAAGTAGAACTAAAAACTGCCGATCCGATTAAACTAGCCGGTGATTGGCAACTTTCTCTTGAAGAAACAATTATTACAGCATATAAAAATCGTGCTGAACTAGAACAATTTTTAGTACAAAGAGAAATTAATGAAAAACAAAAGCAAATTGAGTTAGCTAGTGTTAGACCTCAAGTAAGTTTTGTTGCTAGTTACAATCTTCTTGATGTTCATGATGATGACGTAGGTCTAAGTGATGGTTACACCATTGGAGCAAGATTAAATTGGACTTTATTTGATGGGGGTGGAGCTAGAGCTAGAGCAAAACAATCAGAAACAGACATTAAAATAAATGAGACAGAATTTGCCAATCAACGTAATCAAATTCGTTTTGAAGTAGAGCAAGGTTATTACGCTCTTACCGCCAGTCAAAAAAATATTACAACCTCAAAACAAGCAGTGAAATTAGCTGATGAGGGTTTGAGTTTAGCAAGACTTCGGTTTCAATCAGGAGTAGGTACACAAACAGATGTAATCCAAGCTCAAACTAGATTGACAAGTGCAAAAGCTAACTATCTTCAAGCGATTATTAATTATAATCAGTCTTTAAATGAGTTAGATCGAGCGGTCACTAACTTGCCAGATAAGAAAGTGTAGTGGCAATGCTTAGTTGAGTGATAAGTAATTACCTACTACCCAGTCTCCAAGTAGCTCAAATCAATTAGTTATTACTATATTCGCTTCTTTGCATAATCAGCTTAGCAACTAAACCAGTCCAACCAGTTTGGTGAGATGCACCTAAACCTGCACCGTTGTCACCATGAAAATATTCATTAAATAGTAGCAAGTCCTTCCAGTTAGAATCAGATTGGAATTTGGTAAAGTCACCGTATAATGGTCGAGTTCCGTTTTCTTGCGGTAGAAAGATATTAATTAAACGTCTTTCTAATTCAGTTGATACTTCCCAGAGAGTCATCATCTTACCTGAACCAGTAGGACATTCTACTTTAAAATCACCATCGTAGTAATAGTCAAATTTCTGTAATGTCTCGATTAGCAGATAATTAATTGGAAACCATATAGGACCTCGCCAGTTAGAGTTACCACCAAACATCTTAGTGGGCGATTCAGCAGGTTCATAGGTTACATCGTAAGTTTCATCATTTGTTTCAAAAATATAGGGATGTTCTTGATGATATTTAGAAACAGAGCGAATACCATAATCGCTAAAAAATTCCATTTCATCGAGCATCTTTTGCAGTAGAAGATGTAATTTATCCTCATTTACTACTGCTAATAAACGACGAGAGTTATTATCACATCCCTCCATACAGGCTAAATTACGACTTAGTTGAGGGCGTTGATTGATAAACCATTCAACTCTTTTTTTGAATCTAGGTAGTTTATCGAGAGTTTTTTGTTCGATGGTGGTCACTGCAAATAGAGGAATCAAACCTACCAGCGATCGCACTTTGAGATCGATATTTTCGCCATTGGGTAGATGCAAGACATCATAATAAAAACCGTCTTCTTCATTCCATAAGTCTGTACCTTCTGAACTCATATGATTCATGGCATCAACTATGTAAAGAAAATGTTCAAAGAATTTAGTGGCGATATCTTCGTAAACATCATTATCTTGTGCCAACTCTAGAGCAATAGTAAGTAAATCTAAACAATACATTGCCATCCAACTAGTACCATCGGATTGAGATAATTTACCCCCTGTCGGTAATTCGCCACCACGATTAAATACACCGATGTTATCTAAACCCAAAAAGCCACCTTGAAAGACATTGTTATTGTTGTTATCGTGTTGATTTACCCACCAAGTAAAGTTAAACAGTAGCTTTTGAAAGACTCTTTCTAAAAACTTTTTATCGGATCGTCCATAAATCTTCTGTTCTATAGTGTAAACTCGCCACACAGCCCAGGCATGAACTGGAGGGTTGACACCGTCAAAATCCCATTCATAAGCTGGCATTTTCCCGTTGGGATGCATATACCATTCTCGAGTAAGACGTTCTAATTGTTTTTTAGCAAAATCTGGGTCAATTACCGCTAAGGGAATCATATGAAAAGCCAGATCCCAAGCTGCAAAATAGGGATATTCCCATTTATCAGGCATAGAGATAACATCATCGGTATGAAGATGTATCCAACCACTATTTTTTCCCTGTTTGCGTTGCTCAGGTGGTTTGGGTAGGGCAGGATCTCCTTCTAACCAAGTATCAATTACGTAATGATAATATTGTTTGTTCCATAACATTCCCGCAAAAGCCTGACGTTCTACATTCTGTAATTCTAGGCTTTTTGAGTAAGGAGAAACACGCTGATAAAATTCATCTGCTTCTTGTTGCCTTACCTGAAAAATATCATTGAATGGTTGTCCGAAAGGAATATCTAAATCTGGTTTGTTGCAGAGTCTTAACTGTATACCAGTGGTTTCTCCGGCACCGATTTCTAGTGTATAGTAAGCTGCAAATTTCGTACCAATTTTATCTGAATTAACTGCATCATGTTTTCCATCTACTACATATTTATGAAAAGCATCTTTGACATAAGAAACATTTTCTTGACAGGATAGTTTTTGAAAATTAGTATCATTTTCTGTAAATAATAACTTTGGTTGTTGGGCGCAATATAACCATCTTTTGCCCAAATCAGGATGTTGCGCTTCGATAACACTATATTGTTTTGCCTGATTATATATTTTTAGTTGTGGTTTTTCGACATCATAACCCCAAGACCATATATTACGGAACCAAAGAGTAGGAAGTAAGTGAATGGTTGCAGTTTCCTCAGCACGATTTGCCACCTGAATAAATATCAAAATATCTTCATCATCGGCTTTGGCATATTCCACAGTGACATCAAAATATTGGTTGTTATCAAAGATACCTGTATCAATTAACTCAAATTCTCTGTCTTTTAAAGTTCGTTTCTTATTTTCATGTTCTAATTGCCAATAGGGAAAAGCTTTCTGTGGATATTTATAAAGAAACTTCATGTAAGAATGAGTTGGTGTATTATCGAGATGAAAATAATACTCTTTGACATCCTCTCCGTGATTACCCTGACTGTTAGTCAAACCATACAATCTTTCTTTCAAAAAGGGATCGTTTTCATTCCACATCGCCAATGAGAAACATACCCGTTGATGATTATCCGAAATACCTGCAATGCCGTCTTCTCCCCAACGATATGCTCGATAGTGCGATTGTTCAAAACTAAAATAATCCCATGCCGAACCATCTGCACTATAGTCTTCCCGTACGGTTCCCCACTGACGATTACTTAAATAACAACCCCATCTACGCCAATACGCTTCACGTTCTCTATCCTCTTGTAATCTTAGTTCTTCTTGGGTAAGTTTTTGAGGTTCAGACATAGTTTTTGGCAATATAAATATAATATTGATCTCCAATATATTGCGGTTGCTTTTCCAATTTAATCTGACCGATGATTGAGATCTTAAGAAGCTAAATACCTACTACAAATTAGAGCCAAGACTGAAATACTATCTAAGTATAATATGTTCTCCATCAAAAGACATAGGAAATACGAACAATAGAATAAATAATCGACTTAGATTATTTTAAAATAATCTAAGTCGATCTTAAATAATTATCTAAACTATCACCAGTTTACTTATTTTCTTTAAATTGGTTAAATGTCAGACTTTCTACCACTAAAACTAGGTAATTACTCAAAGAAATTTTTGACAGAATCAATCAAGTTTTCCGATGTATCTTCTATTTGATCTCCCGCTTCATCTAATTTGTTTTTGGTAGTGCCAATATCTTGCTTAGCTTTACCCTTTGCCTGTTCTAATGCACCTTCAGTTTGACCTGTTACTTTACCAACATTTCGCTTGACAGTACCAATATCTTTTTCTACTTTTCCTTCTACCTTATCGCTGATTCCTTCTACAGTAGCAGCAAGATGTAAATCACTAATGGTTGCAGCATTAGCATTTAAATTGACATTGGCAAAGCAATTTGTCCAAGCGAGAATTACTATGGTAACTGCACTAATAATAATAGTTAGTTTTTTGGCATAAAACTTAAATATGCTAGATGTCGAACTGAACATAGCCTATTGTCTCCTAATTCTTAATATTTAGATGCTAAAGTAAAAACTCTTTATTTCTATCTTCCTAGAGTTAGATATATGGTTTAGCCTTTTAGAACCCAAAAATAAGTGATAAAGGTTATAAAATCTTGAAAAGAAATTCTTTTATCGAGACTTGTCAAATTATTTAAGACTAAAGTTAGATACTAAAAAAATTTTATTTACCGAAAATAGTAACTGAAATACCTCTGACTTACTGCGATTCTGATTAAGTAGAATATGCAGGCGATGGTTTTCAAGTCAAAAAGTTACAGCTGATTAATCGTGTCGATAGAACTTATCGAACTGAAAATTACTTAAAGATAACAGCCGTAGTTGATAAATTAGATGTTTGATAGTTAACAATAAATGAAAGAAATAGCTGTAGCCAAGGTAAACGATTTACAAAACGGACAAATGCAGCAGATAGCTGTAGAAGATTCGCAAATTTTGTTATCTAAGATTAATGATCGATTCTATGCCACCAGTGCATTCTGTACTCACTACGGTGCACCACTAGAGACAGGAATATTATGTGGAGAAAAAATTGTTTGTCCATGGCATAATGCTTGTTTTAATGCGATCGCCGGACAGCAACAAGAACCTCCAGGACTAGATTCTTTAGCAACTTTCGCTACAAGGGTAGAAGGGGAACAAGTATTAGTTAAGTTACCTCCAGAGATCCCTCAACAACGAACTTTGGAAATGGCTAAATGTATTCCTAATACTGATGATCGCACTTTTATTGTTTTAGGGGCGGGTGCTGCTGGCATAAGTGCTGTAGAAGTGTTACGTCAGAAAGGTTTTCAGGGTCAAATAGTTTTAATTAGTGCTGAAGAAAAGTTACCTTATGACCGTACTAAATTGAGTAAGAATTATCTTCAAGGTAAAGCCAAGGAAAATTCTTTGTCCTTGCGTAGTTGCGAATTTTACGCTCAACACGACATCGAATTGCGTTTTGGTAATGCAGTAACTAAAGTAGATGCACTGAAAAAGTCTCTTACTTTTGAAGATGAATCTGTTCTTGAATATGACTCTCTACTATTGGCTACTGGCGGAAAAGCTAGAAATCTTGATGTCCCAGGGGTAGATTTAGAGAATATATTTACTTTACGTCAGCCAGAAGATGTCAACTCCATTTTAGATGTAATTAAAGATATTCAAAAAGTTCTAGTAATTGGTTCTAGCTTTATCGGTATGGAAACAGCAGCTAGTTTAACCCAACAGGGATTAGAAGTTACTGTCGTTTCTCCTAGCAATGTCCCATTTGAAAAAGTATTGGGGGATAAGTTGGGAAAAATGTTCCAAAAACTGCATGAGAAACATGGCGTAACCTTTAAATTTGGCTCCAAGGTAGTTGAATTTACTGGTGAAAATAAAGTTAAACACGCAGTTCTAGATAATGGTGCCAAAATTGCCACTGATTTAGTTATTGTCGGTATTGGTGTCGAGCCTAATACTAGCTATCTTGAAGGAATCAAACTTGTTGAACAAGATCACAGTATTCCTGTTA
The DNA here is from genome assembly GCF_000332195.1 of Pleurocapsa sp. PCC 7319. Classification (NCBI taxonomy): domain Bacteria; kingdom Bacillati; phylum Cyanobacteriota; class Cyanophyceae; order Pleurocapsales; family Pleurocapsaceae; genus Pleurocapsa; species Pleurocapsa sp. PCC 7319. The sequence goes on along the minus strand of NZ_KB235919.1, from coordinate 303,089 downwards.
ATGAATATTTACAAACTGAGATTAAAGACATTTACGCAGCAGGGGATATAGCTCATTTTCCCTATGCACCGATGGGAGAATCAACCCGCATTGAACATTGGCGACTAGCAGCACAACAGGGACGGATTGCAGCAGAGAATATGTTGCATCAAGATACTGATAATCGACTGACTGTAAGTCAGATTGTTCCTTTCTTTTGGTCTGGTCAATACGACTTAAAACTACGATATGTAGGACACGCAGAAAAATGGGATGAAATACATATTGATGGCGATCTAGATCGAGCAGAATTCCTCGCGTTTTATCTTCAAAATAACAAGATTATGGCGATCGCAGGAGTAAACAGAGATCGAGATATTGCTGCTATTTCTGAATTGATGCGTCTGCAAAAAATGCCTGATGCAGCAACTGTTAAAGATCAGGCAATCAACTGGGTTAGACAAATCAGTAATCAGTAATTAAAATGAATCACTACGACATAATTATTATTGGTGCAGGCGCAGGTGGCGGTACTGTTGCCTATTCCGTTGCTTCCACAGGTAAACGGATCCTAATCTTAGAAAGAGGCGGATACCTGCCTAAAGAAGATGATAACTGGAATCCTGACGCAATTTTTCAGGGCAGAAAATATCAAATACAAGAGAAATGGTTCGATAAAGATAACAATGGTTTTTTACCTCAAGCTTTTTATAACGTGGGAGGTAATACTAAAGTTTATGGTGCGGCTTTGCAACGAATGCGAGAAGCTGATTTTGGAGAAGTAAAACATCAGGAGGGTATTTCTCCTGCGTGGGAATTAAGCTATCAGGATATCGAACCCTATTATACTCGTGCTGAAAGTATTTTTAAGATCCACGGACAAAAAGGAGAAGATCCCACTGAACCACCTATGACTGCGGAATATCCTTTTCCACCTCTGCCTCATGAATCAAGATTACAAGAAGTTGCAGATGACTTACAAAGATTAGGTTTACATCCTCATCATTTGACATTAGCAGTCGATCGCAATACGGAAGATACTGATAACAGTCCCTGTATTCGATGTGCTACCTGCGATCCTTATCCCTGTAAAATCGATGCCAAAATGGACGCTCAAAAAGCCTGTGTCGATCCAGCAATAGAATATGACAACGTAGAGTTAAAAATTAATGCTTTAGTAACAAGATTAATTACTGATAGTAGTGGCGATAAAATTAAAGCTGTCGAAGTAGAAATTTGCGGGAATAAGGAACAATATACCGCTGATACTTTTGTCTTGTCATGTGGTTCAATTAATTCTGCTGCATTGCTATTAAAATCTGCTAACGAAAAGCATCTTGATGGATTAGCCAACTCTTCGGGTATGGTAGGGCGTAACTTAATGCTACACAATCATTCAGCAATTATGGCGATCGCCGACAAACCAAATCCTACCGTTTTTCAAAAAACCCTCGGTTTTAATGATTTCTATTTCGGCAGTCCCGAACATGATTATCCCTTAGGACAAATTCAAATGACAGGTAAATCTAAATGGAATCGATTAGCAGAGTTTTCTCCCGACTCCGTACCCAAAACCACATTAGAATATTTAGCAGAACATTCCGTTGATTGGTGGTTAACTAGTGAAGACTTACCCAATCCCGATAATTGCATCACCTTAACCGAATCAGGCGAAATAAAAGTTAATTTTACCCCTAACAACACCAAAACCCATGAAAATTTTGTCAATATGTGGCAAGGATATCTAAGAAAAGTGGGCTTTTTTATGTTTATGGTCAAAAAAGTGCCTCTGAAAGCAGTATGGCATCAGGTAGGTACTTGTAAGTTTGGCTCAGACCCTGAAACTACCGTTCTCGATCTTAACTGTCGTACTCATGACGTAGAAAATCTCTATGTTGTTGATGGTAGCTTCTTTCCCAGTATGGGTGCGGTCAATCCTACTCTGACTATTATCGCTAATGCTTTACGAGTAAGCGATCATCTTAAAAGTAATTTGGGATAATCTTACATACTTAGATAGATAAAAATAAGACACTTATTCAATAAGCTGAATAATGAATTTGTGATTTATTCAGTATGGAAACATTTGCCAGATTTGGCTATACAGCTAAAGGTTTTGTCTATAGTGCTATCGGCATTTTGGCACTACTGGCAGCATTTGGTATTGGTGGAGAAACTACTGATACTACGGGAGCTTTAGAAGAGATCGCCACCCAACCTTTTGGAAAAATATTATTAGCTTTGATCGCCTTTGGTTTAGTCGGATACGTTATGTGGCGTTTAGTCCAAGCTATTAATGATCCCCAAAACAAAGGTACAGATGCTAAAGGAATAATCACTCGCTTAGGTTATGTTCTTAGTGGGGTCAGCTATGCAGGGGTAGCTGCTAATGCCGCTTTATTAGCTATCGGTTCCAGCAATAGTGGTAGTGGCGGTAACTCTAAGCAAGACTGGACTGCGATGGTCATGGAGCAACCTTTAGGAAGATGGTTAGTGGGTCTAGTTGGTGCAGTAGTTATTGGAATTGGTTTTTGGAGACTTTATGAGGCTTACAAGATTAAATTTCGTAAGAAACTCGATTTGAGTGAGCTGAGTTGGCAATATAAAGACTGGTTGATTAATATTTGTCGTTTTGGTATTGCTGCCAGAGGAGTTGTTTTTATCATGATTGGCTTTTTTGTTTTGCAAGCTGCTCACCAATTTAATCCCAATAAAGTCAAAGGACTAGATGGCGCATTATTGACCTTAACCCAGCAACCTTATGGAAAAGTTTTATTAGCTTTGATGGCTTTGGGATTAATAGCCTATGCTGTAAGTCTATTGGTACAAGCGCGTTATGGTCGAATTAAAATCAACTAAGCTAAGCTAATCCACATTTAACTTGCATATTTATTAATTAGGAACCAGACCTTACAACCCTCTCCCCATCTCCCCATCTCCCTATCAGTCTCAACCGAAAAATTTGATGTTGACCAGCTTAGTCCCCAGCTGTACTCTTGCCACAGCCATATTGTGAACAATCCAACTCCTTCTCAAATATGAGAACAGCAGCTACAAGACAAAATTTTCTTTAACTGTTACCCGATTAAGAGTGATTTCGATACTAAAGCGATCGCCCTGATGACCGCTAAATCTACGTAGTTGAGCATAGTTATGAAGACTACCAGAAACAGTTTCTTGAAGTATTTTCCCTGAGGGGTCAAGCATCTTTAATTGAAGATTACTGGGTAGATACTGTATTCCAGCGCGAGGATACACTTGCACCAAAATATTAATCATTTCATCTGGTTGAGTAGTTAGCACTAACGCCAACACCACTGAATAATCGTCTAATTCTATTCCTAGATTGATCGCTTTAGCCCGTTTAACCTTTTTTTCTAGTTGCTCTATATCCCTCACTACTATTGGTTGAGCGGACTTAACTTGTATTAAGGTTTCGATCATTTGCCAACCGGTTTCCACGACTCCCTCAAACCAGTTATGAAGTTGAATAGGTGGCTGATTAGAAACTAAAGACGACTGCGAACTAGATGAACTCTGTTTAAGCTGAGCTAAATAGGAAGGAAATTCTTCTAAGGAGCGTAGCTTAGCTAGCGGGATGTGTGCAGATGCAGCAGTAGTGAATCCTAAAATTACAGCTTGTTTGAGAGAATGTTCTAGTCTGACAGCAATATAGCCAATTCTATCTGAGTGGACATCTGGAGGAATATCTAAATTTTCTGCATCTGGTAATACTGGGCGACATTCTACCTGACCTAATTGTGGTAACGATATATCCGCTACGTCCATAAATTTAACTAATAGAGGATTAAAACTATCACTTTCCAGCAAACTAGTTTCAATAGATAAGCAATGAAGATAAAAGTTGACTGCACATATAGCTAAGATATTTAAATACACCTGCTTCGCTTTGGAGACACTATTTTGCAGCTGACTATATTTCTGCGCTAGATTGTGTTCGGCATAACCTAGAGAAACGGTGAAGGTACAAGTTGAAGTTAGCTCTTTCATGTTTGATTATTGTTGGAAAATTAAAGATAATACTTATTCATAATTGTTCGCTCAAGGGTACAAACATATAATTATGCTTGTAAATACTTTTTGAAATAGGGCATCAATTTTTTTAAGCGACGACTAAAAAAACTACAAAGTGTTGTTGATGCAATATCAAATTCACTAGCAATTTCGGCCCAACTACGATTATCAATCAACCTGGCTTTAGCTAATACTTGAAAAGTCACAAATGGTCGATTTTTGACAAATTCAGCTCCCATTAATCTTTCTGGATCATTTTCAATAAATTGTCGCAATAATTCTTCATCATTAGACAAGTCTGAAACCGACAAATAATTATCTAAATTATCTAAATTCGGAAGACAAATCATCTCCTTTTGCTGAGCCTTGGGAATATTAGTGATCCCTTTTTTACGATAATCATTAACTACATTAATAAACTGTTTTTGCAAGCGAAAATTGACCCAAGCCATTACGGGATTTTGAGGATTATAAAGCTCGATACGATGACAAACTTCTAGTAGAGTTTTTTGTAATGCCTCATGATAAATATCTTCGTAAAAATTGAATGCCCAAGAACCTTGTTGAGGATGACCTAATTTAGGTGAGTGGCAAATTTCATTCACCAAGCGACTAATAGCTAGCTGTCTTTGACTACTACGAGATGGATATCTTTGAGCTTCAACTGCCAATTTTCTAAGGTATTCTTCATAATCTTTATTATTTAAATCATCACCTGAAAACTCATTCACCGTTGATACTTCCTTAGGGACTTTCAGTTTATCTACAATCCTATAGATCTTATAGCTAAATTTAAATTAACAACTTAAATTTAAATTGATTTAAACTATTAGGCAAATTGCTTATTTTTACCTACTTTCTAAATAACCTGCGCTAAGAAAATAGCATCCTTCAAAAAGGAAGAGTTTAAAAGATTATTCTTTTGCTTGAAGTTAGAATAATACTTAGACATCATCTTCGAACTTTTTTTAATTTGTGTTCCTGGAGCTAAAGAGCTTTCCTGATTAGTAGATATATATTCAAGGATATATTTAGTAATTAAAGAGCGACAGTTTTTTTTGGTAATACGACATTTAATTAATTTAGAAAGCTTTTTAAATAACTTTGGAGCTGCCACATTAGTAAAATAATCAGCACTATAATTGTTTTCTATGGCAATTTGACTATAAGTTTTATTTTGCCATACACCTTTGAGTATCAATACTTCTGCTGTACCAAGAGACTGATCGCACATCTCAAAGAATAAAAGATCTAAAGTGTAGATAATTAGTTCAAGATTAAGGTTATAATCAGCTCTATTACTAGTTTCTACTCTTTGCTTGTGGTCAGAAAAACTGAAACTAGAATATTCTTGGTAATTAGTTATATGTTGATTGACATCTGTTTTATTTGATTGGTTACTTAGCATAAAATTCCTTATTTGAACAACAAAATGCGATCGCTAAGATGTAAAACATCAATACTGCTACAGTACTTCTGCTGTTGCGAGAAAAATTGAACGATAGTATCAATTTTTCTTTAGCTGGCAAAAAGTAAAGTTCTCTTCTACTAGTTATTCCGATTACAATCCTAGCGATCACGCAAGTTGTTACAAAACTTTGCAATATACGACATCAGTTATTACTTGGTCAGGTTCAAATTTTTACATCGATACAAAGTGCGGGATTATTCTCATGTCGTTCTAGAACATGAGCGTAAATTGCTGTAGTTTTAGGATCGCTATGTCCCAAAAGCTCTTGAACTTGTCTGAGACTTGCGCCACCAGCTAATCCTAAGGTTCCTGCGGTATGACGCAGACTATGACAAGACCGAGATGACTCCGAGTCGATTTCTTTTAATCGAGCAAGTTCTAGATAACCATCAACTATGTAGCGGATACCTCGACGGGATAATCTACGACCATAAAAACGATTTGAGAGAGAAATAAATAAACTAGAATTTGGTGTTTGTTGTTCTCCTGCTACTAATCTGGCCTCTAAATAACGCCACATTAACTCTGCCAGATCGGAGCGCAAGGGAACAGTTCTAATTTTTCCTTTTCCTTCAACAGAAAGAGAGCAAGTAGAACTTTTACTTCCTCTAATATTGCCAAGATTGGCTCGATTGAGTTCTACAGTCCTCAATCCTTCTAATGCCATGAGACTGAGCAAAAAGCGATCGCGCAATGATTTAACTGAGTTATCGTTACTAATCAAAGATAGTAAATGTTGTAATTGCTCCAAAGTAAGAAAGGTTATTTGCTCGACCACATCAACCTTGGCTCTGGGAGGATTAACGCCGACTACAGGATTTTCTTTGATCAGATTTTGTTGAAGACAAGCATGATAAAAAGAGCGCATTACTACTAATGCCAGAGCAATAGTAGAAGACTTTAGCTGACGTACTTCTATCAAATATCGTCGGTAGATTAAAATTTCCTCTCGACTGACTAAGGCTGGAGATAAATTGCGATCGCTACACCAGATTAGATAGCGATCAATTCGACGTTGATAAGTCACTACGGTATCAGGGCAAGCATTACCATTTGCTACTTCTAATTCCAGATATCGCCGAAAACATTGCTTCATCGCCTCTGTGGTCGGTAAAGTCAGGGCTTTAAATTTAGTTTTACTGTTAGACCGAGATAATTGAGGAGGTTTATGGCTACTTCCGGGATAATGGTAATTCCGTTTGATAATCGGCATAAAACAATATGGGATACTAAGAATATTTTACTGCCGAGAAGACTAGTTTCCGGCAGCAAAAACGGTACAATTAGCTCAAATAGGTTTTTCTTTGGTAAGACAATCGTGAGTAAATCGAGACAACGCCAATCTACCTCCACCAACTATTATGTGGGGACAATTCCCGTTTTCACTCCTTTGAGTTCACCAGAATTAGATTTACGTTCTCAACTAGAAAATCAAGTTAGAAGTGCCTTTTATACTGCCGGGATGGCATTAACTCAACTGAAGGAACTACGGCTCTATAGAAGCACTCACCTCAGCTTTGAAGAGTTTTGTCAAGATGTATTTGGCTATAGTCGAGATTATGCCTATCTCAAAATGACAGCAGCCCAAGTTTATCAGAACTTACTTGATAATCTGCCGACCAATGGTCGGCAAGTACCCCTGCCAACTCGTCAACGACAATTACGTCCCATCATCAAAGCCAAGCTAAAGGATGATGTACAAGTTCAAGTTTGGCAAGAAGCAGTTGATTTAGCCCACAATCAAGTTCCTACAAGCTCCATTGTTGCCCAAGCTGTGCGTCTTCATCAAGCCGCGGAGCAAAATTTAGTCAACCCTTTTACTTCAGGTGAAATTTGTCGCCTCGTGGTTCGAGATAATTCACAACTCAAAGGCAAAGGAGGGTGTTGGTGTATTGTCGACCAAGTATATCTCTCTAGTTGTACGGTTAATACCTGGTCAGATGAGTTTGAAGTACCAATTGAGAATTTGGAATCTTTAGGCTTTGACGCTCAACAATATCAAGCACTGGAAAACATAGGTGTACGGATGACTAAGTTATATGAAACAGGTTCTCTAGACCAAGCTGCCTTCTGGATTCTCAATGGACTAGCTAAATTAAACCGACCTTATCTAACTACCTTAGAAGAAAAGCTACTAGAGCTATTAGAGGAAGAGTATGCTGTTAATTCTTGACACTAACTTTTTTCTGGCATACCTCCGATTGTAAAAGGATCGAGGGCGTATTCATTCCATTGACGTTTATACCATTCAGCGATATAGGGATTGACGATATATTGAGGTCGATCGCCAGCCTGAACTTTAATACTTAAATAAGAATAGGGACGTTTTCGCTCTTTCCCCTTACCATAACGTCCAACATACAAGTGTGATTGACCAATGGGTTGAGAATTTAAATCAGCATTTTGAAATAATACTGTGCCTTCTCTTCGCTGACGACGCAAACTGTGACCGCTACCACCACAAATAATCCAGTTGGTATAAGAATCGGCAGCTCCAGTATCTTTGGTGTAAAGATGCTCCAGACAGTGAGCATGACCTGATAAAACTAGATCCACTACCGAACGTCCTTCAGGTAATTTACCTATTTCTTTAACTGCATCATTAAATACTTGACGCAAGCGATCGCGGATTGCCAAAGTCTGCCCTTGATTCCATTTCGTAGTTTCGGTTACGTAAGGGGGATGGTGTAAAAAAATAATTCTGCCCCGGGCTGCTGGATCTTGCCAGGAAGCTACTAAACTGTCTTTAAGCCATTCTAATTGTTCCCAATCAGTTGTTTCTGACTGTTGATTCAACTGTTTATTAATATCTTGTTGACTTTCGGCAATATGCTCTAATTTGGCATAATAATCGTCTATTTGGTCGGCCTCTTCGGGTTTTTCACGATTTAGTTTGTCTATCGCTTCCTGAATCTGCTGTTCTCGATTTTCTAATTCACTTTGACGCTCTAATAATTTGGCTTTTTGAGTTTCTCCCTCTGCTGTATCAGGTATGGCTAAGGGTTGATTAAAAGTATTGGAATCCAAGGCAAAGAAATCAATGCCACCATAGCGAAAAGTATAGTAACGATTGGGTAAACGGGTAAATTTACCTGGCTGATAGTCTAAGCAGCGATCGCCATTATAAGTCGCAGTATAGTGTGTATCTAAATACTGTTCTAAATTAGCTTTTACTTTAAGATCAATTAAGTAATCTAAAAAAGCTCTAGCATAGGTTTCTCCTTTATGAGAACCATGCCAACCCACATCTAAATCGATTCGACCCCTCAAAAAACGACGGGGTAGCCAAGTTGCTTGGGCCAAAATACCATAAATTAGAGGCAAATCGTAATAATCATGATTGCCAGGAACCAGAAAAAAAGGTAATTTGAAAGTTAACTGATCGTATTCAAGCTGCTGGGGATGCTCACTACCAACTAAAAACTCACGATAAGGATCGATAAAATTTTGCTGATAGTATTCACTCGAACCTACCTGATAAACAACATCTCCAGTATGAAGAATAAAACTGGAGTCTGATTGATGCTGCAACATCATCTCGGCTATTTTTCGTTGAGGATGATGTTTAAGGTGCGAGCCACAGCCACTATCACCAATAATTAAAAAAGAAAATTCCGGATTATCGCTATTGTTGTCATTAATTACTAATTTAGTTTGAGCAATTTTTCTGGCTTTAATTGCGGGTTCTTGCCAACGTATCCGACGTTTCATTAATTCAATTTTGACGGATATATCAGGATCTGAGACAAATTTCATTTAGTCTTATTTTAAATATTTGTTTTAACTGTTAAGCTTAAGAAATTTGAGAAAAAACCATTTTATCCTTCAAGAGGCATAAAATATAGAAGTTATCTCAAGCCTTTGTCCAGCATACTCATACTAAATCGAGTTATTGAATTAAGGGAAGCTTTTTAGTTCTTTTTTCATTAATGAAGAAGTATTAAACTAAATTAATTAATTATCCCTTGATAAATTAAGTAGTACTACTGATGAAGTATGGCTATTGACAGAGTAAAACGTAATAGACAAATATTAAAATAGATAAGTTAATCAGACTTACACATTAAATCCCAGTTTTTCACTCACACGAACAAAAATAATCTGATCACATGGTGTTGATATCTAATCAAAAAAGCACACATTCAGTTGCTGGTTTTAACTATCAAATTTTATCTCGCCAACAAAGAGCCGTTATTTTACAATACACAGGGGAGATTAAGGAGCGTTTGCGCCGCACAGCTCAAGATGTCTGGGAAGTTGGACAGAAATTGACTCAAGTTCGTGCGCAACTGGAACATGGTCAATTTGAAGGTTGGTTGTCAGCAGAATTTGGTTGGAGTCGGCGTACTGCTTATAACTTTATCAATGTCTATGAAGCTTTTAGTGAAACTACCAATTTTTATCAACTGGATATTGCTACCTCTGCCCTTTATAAGTTAGCAGCACCCTCAACTCCCAAGTCAATCCGTCACGAATTTTTAGCCAAAGCTCAACAAGGTAAAAAAATCACTCACAGAGAAATTAGTCAGGCGCTGACAGCCACCAAAAATTCTGATCTAGTCAAAAAACCGCAGTCAATTCTCCCAGTTTCGCAAAAAGTCCTGCAAATCATTCCCAAGGCAGCAGAAATATCAACAACTGCGATTGAGCAGCTGGATATATCTTCGAGATCTGAAGCAATCATGACACCAACTCAAATCGAGATTAAATCGGGCTGTTGGTATCTTTTCAATGAGAACAACGTCTTATTTTGTGGAGACACTGCTTTACCGGAATTTTACCATCGATCGCAAAAAGCAACTTTGGCTCTAGCAGTTACTTCCAATGACTGGGACCACGATTGGTTGATTGAGAAAGCGCACAATTTAATTTTGCTTCCAGAATCCTCTCTTCGTAATGGGCTAATCGAACAAATAATATCTCTGTTGTCAGCAGAAGGAGACACTATAATTTTGCCCTGGCTACCCGATCAAGAGATGCTGGCGATCGCCAGCCGCCTCAATAGAAGAATTGTTGCTGGAGATCCTAGTCCTGAACGCTGTCAAAAGGCGCTCTCAAAAGTAGGATTTTGCGTCAAGGAGTTAAGCTTTCCAAAATTAGCATAATCTAGAGCTGAAGTTACTGATTGATTACTGATTACTGATTACTGATTACTGATTACTCCTGAAGTTGAAGCTTAGATTCACCTAGGTTGCCTATTGCCTATTGCCCAACCGTGACAAGTTAAGCTAATTTGCATTAAGTCAACTACTATATATAGTGTCTTATTTATTTTTTAGAACTATATGTAGATTCAAGGTTAGAGAATAATTCATAGTACAAAAAGACTATTTTAGTGACAAAACTCGTTACTCGTTACTCGTTACTCGTTACTCAAAACTAGTTGACAAACAACACACACCCTTAACTTGTCACCAATGCCTATTGCCTTTCGCAAAATCTGGGGATGCAGTTTGAATGCGTCAAAGCTTAGATAATTTTGCTGGTTTGCCATTGTGAGTAAGTTGAGGAGCAAGCAAATTATTTCGTGTTGGCTTTCCCGTTTGCAACCATTTTTCAATGGCGACTGTTTTCTGAGCTTGAGCGAGATGCGATCGCAGTTGTTCTCCTTCTAAGATTTCTTGTTCTAAGAGAATTTGAGCCAATGTTACTAATAGTTGTTGATTTTCTTGGAGAATTTCTTGGGCAATGTGGTGAGCATTTTCGATTACCGCTTTCACTTCACGATCAATTTCTGCCGCGAGGTGAGGACTTACTTGACGACGAGGATTGGTAATCCCTTCTAAAAACTGCTGCTGGATCTTTTCATAGGCAATTGGTCCTAGGCGATCGCTCATGCCATAAAGAGTGACATATCTTTCAGCCAGATCGGTAGCTTTTTGGATATCATCACTGGCACCTGTAGATACCTTACCAAATATCAATTCTTCAGCAGCTCGTCCTCCCAATAAAGTGGCAATACGACCACGAATTTCGTCTTCAATCATTAAAAAACGATCTTCTTCTGGTAGTTGCAATGTATAGCCTAATGCTCCAATACCACGAGGGACAATAGAAATCTTCTCTACCTTATCCGTTCCAGGCATTAGAGAGCCAACAATGGCATGACCAACTTCGTGATACGCTACGGTTTTCTTTTCAGTCTCGTTAAGTACCCGTGATTTCTTCTCTAATCCCGTGAGGATTCTTTCTGTCGCTTCATTAAAATCCTCCATAGTTACAGCAGTATTATTTTGACGGGCAGCAAGCAACGCGGCTTCATTAATTAGGTTAGCTAAATCTGCACCAGCAAAGCCCGGAGTTCTGGCTGCTAGTTTGTTTAAATCAACATTGTTATCTAATCTGACATTTCTGGCATGGACTTCTAAAATTGCCAGTCTTCCCAACTTATCAGGGCGATCTACTACAATACGACGATCAAAACGACCAGGACGCAATAAGGCAGGATCGAGGACTTCGGGACGATTAGTAGCTGCCAGCAGAATTACTCCTGCATTGGGTTCAAACCCATCCATTTCCGCCAATAACTGATTGAGAGTTTGTTCCCGTTCATCATTACCACCCATCAAAGTTCCCGATGCAGCACGAGACTTACCTAGGGCATCTAATTCATCGATAAAGACAATGGCAGGAGCTTGTTTTTTGGCACGTTCAAATAAATCTCGTACTCGGGACGCACCTACCCCAACAAACATTTCAATAAATTCGGAACCAGAAATACTAAAAAAAGGAACTTTTGCTTCACCAGCGATCGCTTTAGCCAATAAAGTCTTACCGGTACCAGGAGGACCAACCAACAAAACTCCTTTGGGGATTTTTGCCCCTAAAAGAATATATTTAGCCCCATGTTGTAGAAAATCAACAATTTCATATAGTTCTGCTTTGGCCTCGTCTACCCCGGCAACATCATCAAAAGTTATGTCCATTGTCCCTTCGGAGTAGATCCGGGCATTACTACGACCAATGGCAAAAGGACTTTTTCCTCCTTCTTGACTACGATTGAATAATAGGGCGCTGAGATTAATAATTAAAAAGAAGAAAAATAAGAATTTGATAAAACCCCAAAACCCATCACTGCTAGTGGCAGGAATTGCCGAAAACTCTACCTGATGTTGACGAAGTAATTGTGGCAACTCTGTATCTTGAGTTACTGCAACTGTAGTAAATACCTGCTTTGATTCATTACCAACTGATTCAGATTTAAGAATATATTCAATATGACTAGAGCCGATAGTCACACTCTCTACCCGATCGCTCTCTACTAAATCAATAAACTGACTATAGGGTTGAGATTTATGGGGAGAGTTTACAGGTAAAAATAGGCTAAATAAAATTAGACAGATTGCAGTTACAATCAAGCTCCATCCCATGGGATTCGATTGTGGTGTCTTAGTAGGGTTTTGGCGTTTGGGCATCAATATTTCTCCCTTTAATGCGGCTTTTCCGTTAACAAGACTCTGCTAGAGTTTGATGAGTCTCTTGAGCAAGCAATTCGCAAACTTCTTGATCGGTTATCTGACTAAAATCTTCATACCAGAAACCCACAGCACTCAAAGACCTGGGAGTATTCAAGCAAGTGATCTCATCAGCCATAGCTTTCAGTTGTTGAATTGCTTTTAGAGATGCGACTGGTGTAGCAATAATAATTTTCTGGGGCTGATGTTGACGTAAAACATTCACCGCAGCGTGCATAGTTAAACTAGTGGCAATACCATCATCAGCAACAATCACGATCTGATTACGAATTTTGTGCATAGGACGAAAGTGTCGATAGCAACAAGCAAGCCATCTTAATTCTGCTTTTACCCTAGCTGCGATCGCTTTGATTTGTTCTTCGTCAACACCGAAATATTGAGTTGTATCTTCGTCAATGATAGTTATGTTGCCACTGTAATCATGAAATAAAGCATCTTCGGCGATCGCTCCCATTGCTGTTTCCGAATGATCGGGAAGACCTAGTTTTTTAACTAAACAAACATCAAAAGGAAGATTCAGATTTTTGGCAATTTCATAAGCCACTGGTACACCACCACGAGGTAATCCTAAAACCGTTGCCTGAGGATGATTGGCATAAACGGTTAGGTTTTTGGCTAATTTTTTTCCTGCTTCTCGCCGGTTAGGAAAAACTGCGTTCATTATATTTACTTGCCTTAAACTCTAATTATTAAGATAAATCTTAAGTTTGAGGAAGTTGTGAGAATTGTAGAAACATTACTTACGAGCAATCAAATAAACTTGTCCTAACGTAACTTTGTACGGCTATAGTTGATGATGGCTTCATTGTTGATTAGTATTTCGCTATGGTTAAATTATCAATTCATCTTGGTTAACTGATATGCGTGCCATGATTTTAGATCGGGCAGGACAAGCTTTGCGTAAGGGAGAACTACCTCTGCCTGAACCAAAACCCGAACAAGTATTACTCAAGGTTCACGTCTGCGGAGTATGCCGTACCGATTTACACATAGTTGATGGCGAACTAGCCAAACCAAAACTTCCTTTGGTATTAGGTCATCAAATTGTCGGTACAGTGGTCGGAGCTGGAAATAAGGCTACTAAATATCCCCTAGGTACACGTGTAGGTATACCGTGGCTGGGTCATACTTGCAAATTTTGCCGTTTTTGTTTAGCTGGTAAAGAAAACCTTTGCGATCGCGCTTTGTTTACAGGATATGATCGCCCTGGAGGTTATGCTGAATATACAGTTGCTGATGAAAGTTTTTGCTTTCCTATTCCCGAAGGCTTTCCCGACTTACAGGCAGCTCCCCTACTATGTGCTGGATTGATTGGTTATCGTTCCTATCGAATGACAGAAGATGCAAAGAAAATTGGCTTTTATGGCTTTGGTGCGGCAGCACATATTTTAATTCAAGTAGCGAATCATCAAGGCAAGCAGGTATATGCTTTTACTCGTTCAGGGGATACTCAAGGACAACAGTTTGCTCGTAACCTTGGTGCAGTCTGGGCTGGGGGGTCAGAAGAGTTACCCCCAGAAGAGTTAGATGCTGCAATTATCTTTGCCCCAGTTGGTAAATTAGTCCCCGCAGCTTTAAAAGCTACGGTTAAAGGTGGCATAGTAGTATGTGCTGGAATCCATATGAGTGATATTCCTAGCTTTTCTTACCAAATTTTGTGGTCAGAACGAGTCTTACGTTCTGTTGCTAATCTTACTCGCCGAGACGGGGAAGAGTTTTTGGCTTTAGCCCCACAGATTCCCATTCACACCGAAGTTACTGCTTTTCCTCTATCCAAAGCCAATGAGGCTTTAGAGGCTTTGCGCAATGGTAAGATTAATGGTGCTGCGGTATTGGTTGTAGGTTAACAATTTAACTAACTTTGCTTTGAGTTAAGGTAATTTTATTGGATTAGCTAAGTAGCTCCACCTAATAAAACGTCTAATAGAACAGTAAAAAAATTGAAGATGATTCTCCCTAGTCCCTAACCCCTATCATCTAACCCCGATCTTAACCATTCCATGTTTAATAAAGTGGATCTACCTATCAGCTATCAGCTATCAGCTTTTGCGTGCTAGACACTTGATGTGAAATAGCCGATAGCTACTCAGGATTATCTTAGTAAGTTCTTAAAGATCGATACTAATCAGCAAAAATATTACTAGTAATAATCTGATTAGCAGTAGCTATCGTCATATTATCGAAAGCAAAAATATCGTGATTAGTATTAACTATATTGTTTCCTGCTGTAGTGAATTCTACTCGATTAAATACTTGGCGGGTATCATCTGGTTGAAGTTCGCCTAAAATCCCAACATAAATTACTGAACCTGTTGTACTGCCATCAAGTTGTGTTGTGTGTAAATTACTAACTGTATCTACTAATTGCTCGTCATGATATAGTTTCAGAGAAAGTTCTGCTCCCCAATCACCTAAATCATAGGCATAAAATCCAAAACCAGCAATCTCTTCACTAAAGTTAATAGTAAAAGTTCCATCAGCATTGGGGGTAGCTTCCGTGTATAAATATTGATTTCCTGATGCTGGATAAAGACCCTGTTCAAGATCGTAAGCAATATCGGGATTAGCAGTATTAGTGATATTATGAATTACTCCATTTCCACTAAAGGTGGCAGTTCCAGCTCCTGGGAAACTTAAATCCATGTTGGCGGAAGTTAAATCACTAAAACTTTCAAATTCTTCCGTACCAATACTACTGTCAAAATTACTTAAAAACTGCTGTTCTTTTTGTTGAGTAAGATTTAGTGCAGCACGAGTATTTAAACCGTTGTAATTAAGATCTTCTGCTGTTAGTAATTCAAAAGCTTGAGCCGAACCAGCTGTCATTAACACAGTAGTTACTAGGGCTGTATAAACATTAAATATACGCATAAAAGTAGTTGATTTATTTATTTTTTTAATTTGCCAACTCCATAATTACCCAGTTATTAATTAAACTGGTAAATTTATGATGAAAAACTTAGCTTTTCATGTAAATTTTCCATAAATAAAGTTCTTAATTTAGAGCATCATAGGGAAAAGAAAGCAGTATTTAACTCACGTCAGGTTAACCACCTAAGTCGCCACAAAATCTCTTTCGCTTAGAGCAGTAGTATCGACCCTCGGTAAAATTGCTAAAGTTTCACCAGTAGTAGTGACAGAAATCTGTTGGTCCACAAAAGACAAATCACCAAAGGTTAGACCACCAGAGAGCATAAGGCGATCGCTACCAACTTGAAAGTCGATGATTTTATCTGTGCCAAAATCTGAAGTTAACTCAAATATATCTGCCCCAAGACCACCAATTAGGATGTCATTTCCTGCTCCACCGTCAATTAAATCTTCTCCCTGATTACCTTGGACAGTATCATTACCATCACCGCCATTAAGAGTATCATCTCCTCGATCACCCCGTAGAAAGTCATCATCATCTCCACCTAAGAGATAATCATCTTGCAAACCACCTCGAATGAAATCTCGACCGCTACCTCCAATAACGATATCCTGACCTGCATTTCCTAACAGTCGGTCATTGTCATTGCCACCAAATATTAAATCGTCTCCAGAACCACCTCGAATGAAATCTCGACCACTTCCACCATCGAGAGTATCATTACCTTGATGTCCTCCGAGCAGATCATGACCTGTACCACCTTGAATGCGATCGTTTCCATTCCAGCCCAAAATAAAATCATTACCAGCCAAGCCTCTAACATTATCTGCTGCTGAAGTGCCCACCAGTAAATCTCTTCGTGCCGTACCAACAATTTCATTAAAATTGGGTTGGGGTATTGCTCCAGTAGCAGTTTGCGAAATAGTCTCTGCTAATAAAGCATGTGCTTCTGTGGTTGGATGAAAGAGATCCCAGAAGAAAAATCCTGTTGCTACAGTTGGATCTGTCGGCAATGGCAATCCCGAAAATAACAAAGGGTCGGTTACATTACTAAAGCCAAATTGCTCTGGGTTAGCTGCTATGTTCTCATTGGCAGAAAATAAATCGACTTCTACAATTTCAGGAGCATTAGAAGAAAATTCCAGATTATCTAATGCAAGCGATAAACCGCCATTTAAAGCAATACTAATTGCAGTGGCTTCATCCCGAAAAGCTTGACTAAAAGGTAAGCGACCTAAAGATGGCATATTGGGCACAACAAAATTTTTCGCCCCTAAATCTGCCAGACGAGTAACACCATCGACAATGTTGTTAAATCCCTGTTCGATTAATGCTGCGGGATCTGCCGGGATACTACCGCCAAGATAATCGAGAAAATCGTTGGGTCCTGCCCAGACTAAATAAAGAGCATCGGAATCTGCATTGTCACCATCAAGACTGCTGATAAAAACATCAATTTGGTTTGCTAATCCTGGCAAAGTTACACCAGGTAAAAAGGGAGCAATATCATCATTATTAGAATTAGTACTTCCAGTTCCTGCTCCACCTACGGCAAAGTTATTGCCTGTCAGGTCATCATAGTAAGGATCTAAAGTAAGTTCTAGATCATCAGCTAAGTATTCAATGGCTACTGGACCATTAGAAAACCTACCGAAAAAATATGGAGGAGGAGGAATTGCTCCCATAGTGAGGGCAAAAGAATTACCAGAATCAGATAGACTATCTCCGAAGCCGACAATCTGAGTTATATCATCTAAATTAAACATAAAAATTAATTAATTACCATTAGTTACTTGGCGATCGCTATGATGAGCAGTTGATTTCCAACACTCCGCACGACAAACCGCTCCATACTAAATCCAAAACCTTAATTGAGATAGAAGTTTTCCAGCCGAATCTGACGACACAAGTTTTTTGCACCGCTGAAATTTGTTGTTTCTAGCCAGAAATCTATACTTTTTTGTTTCAATACTGAATCTAGAATTCAGCATCATGCCAGTAACTAATCGATTAAGACTAATATAGAGCTTCTAGTTACCAGTTGACTATAAAGCAAAGCCATCAGGTAAACACTCTAATTAGCTTAATTTAAGCGGAGATATTACTTTTGTTGTCTCGCGCCAGATGATTATATAATAGCTAAAACCTATGCTATGTAAAGATTTGATGAACCATAATTTAAATGTTTAATCTCGACTCTAATTTAAGCTAAAAAACTCCTATCTCCATATTCCCAGATTTTTTCAATCATGCTTGGGATAGCAAGACATAGAAGATTAAGGTTCAATCTCTAATGTTTCAACTACATCCCAGGCAACTTCACAATCTTGATCGATTTGTGTTTGTAGGTCAGAAGCTACTGGGTTGTGCAGAATGGTTTTATAAATTTTCGATGATAATTCGTCTGAAGCAGATTGAGGCAATACTTTTGACTTCATTATCAAATCAGTCAAAGAAATAATTCCTAAGAGTTGGTTTTGAATTACCGGAGCTCTTTGAATTCCAGTCGCAGCAAACAATCGGGCTACATCTTCTAATTTAAGATCTGGATTGACTACAATGCAGGGTTTAGTCATAATTTGATAGACCATTACTGATTCAGGATCTCTGTCCTGTGCCATCACTTTGTAAATAATGTCGGTTTCAGTGATAATTCCGTAAGCATCATCACTACTACTAGGTTCAACGATCAGAGAATGTACTCTTTTATCTTGTATCTTGGCGATCGCATCAGCTACAGTAGCTAAACTATGAATTGTGAATACTTTTGTAGTCATGATGTCGGCGGCTTTCATGGTCTTTCCTCGTTCAGCTGATTACCTCAAACAAATTCCCAGCAAAATAATCGATTTATCAGTTGGTACTAACCAATGACTCTAATTCAACTTATAGACTACTAATTTGAGAAACTTGTGAAGAACAAAAGGCTAAATGTTATCAAATAGTTGCAATTAGTATTTACTAAAGATAAAAGCTGATACAACAAGGATAAAGACATCCAAAAATGAGAGGTAAGTAATGATGACTGAGATCCCTACTACCTTTATGACTGACGAAGACTGGATTAACCAAGGCAAAGCCGATGCCTGGTCGGGAAAATCCAAACAAACTCCTGAACACGATCCTCAGGCAGCAAGTATGTATGACTTGGGTTACTGTGAAGGGGAGATTGCGCGATCGCCAGTTAAACCAAAAAAATGCAATTTAGCAACTTAGTTAAAATGAGTTCGGAATTCGGAGTTAGAAGTTAGGAGTTAGAGAAGAAGGTTGTAATAATCAACTATTGTGTTTAGTTAGAAAATTAGCCACTGCTAAATTAAATTCATCAGGATTAACTAAAAATACCCAGTGATTGCCTGAAACTTGCTGAATCTCCAGATTAGATAAATAACGGTGATAAGTTTTGAGTTGCCATTGAGTGCGATTCAGACCTTTAGTGGGTTGGATAAATAAACTGGGAATCTCTAAAGGCTTAGTCAAGCCAGACTGCAGCATTACATCGACAAAAATTTCGTTGCGAGCTGCTACTGTAAACTTACTTCCCCAAGTCCCATCATTCTTGGGTTCAATACTGGCACGAAAAGCTTTTTGTTGGAGAGGAGTCCATTGACGATATTGTTTGAGGTTTTGAGCTAATTGTTCGGCTGCTGCTTCACTGGCAAAAGGTCCCATACCCTGCAGAAATGGTAATACTCGATATAGCAAAGGAAAGGTGTATTTGAACCAACTGGGTAATTTATCGACATAAAAAGGATCGACTAAAATCAGACTGGAAAAAAGCTGTGGATTATGAGTTGCCCAAATAGTAGCCAGTTTTCCTCCCCAAGAATGACCTACGATATGAGCCTGAGTCCAGCCTAAATGTGCCATCAAAGCTTCTAAATCGGCAATAATATCTGTAGAAGTATAGCCATGTTCAGGTTTGCTAGTTTCTCCGTGTCCCCGTAAATCAGGAGCAACAATGTGATAACCATTAGCTAAAAATTCTGCCAAGCTAGACCAGACCATAGCAGAATCAGCCAAACCATGTAAAAGTAAGAGATGATTTTTTGGGCGATTGCCTCTAGCAGTAGGCGACGCGAAGTTAGTCCTTGAGGGGGGAGTGTAATCATTCTGATTAAAGCTTTTTTCCTCTGATAGTCTTTCTATGGGATCGTTCCATTCTAAATAAGAAATTTCAATCCCTCCATGTTGAAAGGAATGGCGTGTCATACTCAATCGTCTTAATTTCCTAAATGTTAAACTAGCTTATATCAAATAACTGTTAATCAATGTTCGAGTTACAAGAACAAAGTCCATTATCTTATCTGAAACAATTCAGTCCAACCCATAGATTTGGTCAAGTTGCCGAAACAACTATTGACAATACTCATCCTCGTCCCTCTTTCCTCAATCACGACTCAATTAAAGTTCTCAGTTGGAACATCGCCAAAAATAACCACAACCGCAACTGGAGTCAAGATTTTTTGACCATTATCGAACAATATCAACCGGATAAAATTTTTTTACAGGAAGTTCGCCTCTGCACCATCAAACAAAAAATTCCGGAATTAGCCTCAATGGGTTGGAGTTTTGCTCCTAACTTAATTGATACTTTTGACAATACCTATTCGGGGGTTTTAACTGCGACCAAGACAGATCGCCTTAACAGTCAAGCTAAAATTACCAAACACCAAGAACCAGTTACAGGAACCCCTAAAGTTTCTCTGTTTGTTGAATATTCTCTTGGTAGTAATGGTGAAACTCTCTTAGCAGTTAATACTCATTTAATTAATTTTGTCGAAACCAGTAAATTTCAAGCTCAATTACAAGAAATAGAAGCCATGATTGCTCAGCATCAGGGAGCAGTAATTTTCTCAGGTGACTTTAATACATGGAATCGTTCTCGTTGGCTACTACTCTTACAAATGACTGCTAAATTGGGCTTGACCCCTGTTACTTTTCCCCCGCTCGAAGCACTCAAAATTAAACGTTTTTTGTTGTCACCTCCTTTAGACTATATTTTTTATCGAGGATTTAAACAAAAAAATGCTAGTGCTATGGTTATCGATAGTATCTCTTCCTCGGATCATAATCCTCTATTTGTAGAGCTTTATATTTGAGGAAATAAATGCTATCAGGGATTAACCTTGTCTCTATTTTTAGTGTATTAACCCTAATTATTCATGGTGTAGTGATGGTTGTGCGTTCATCTCGTGGTGCGATCGCCTGGGGAATTTCTTTAATCACATTTCCCTGGTTAGCGATTCCCCTCTATTGGATTTTAGGCAAAAATGAGTTTCAGGAATATGCAGTAGCCCTACAAAATGCTTATCTCGAACACCATAAACTAGTCAGTCAAGTTTATAGCACCATAAACGAATTTAAAGCCGAATTACCAGGCAAATTCTGCGCCTTAGAAAAACTTGCGGCGGTATTTACGTCTCTTCCTTTTACCATAGGCAATGAGATTGAATTGTTAATCGATGGTCAGCAAACCTATCGAGAAATGTTGCGGGCGATCGCTCAAGCTCAAGACTATATTTTGCTGCAATCCTACATTATCAATGATGATCGCATAGGGAATGAGTTTAAACAGGCCTTGATAGATAAAGCCAACCAGGGAGTTAGAATCAATTTACTCTACGATAAAATCGGCTCACGCCAACTATCCCGTAATTATCTTAAATCTCTGCGACAGCATGGCATTCAAGTCAAAGGTTTTGGCAGTACCAGAAGAAAAGGTAATCGTTTTCAAATCAACTTTCGCAACCATCGGAAAATTTTAATTGTCGATGGAGAAATAGCTTTTATGGGGGGTTTAAATATTGGTGATGAATATTTAGGGAAAAACCCTCGTTTTGGCTCCTGGCGAGATACTCATCTGAAAATTCGAGGTACTGCGGTACAATGCCTTCAAAGCGTCTTTTTAGGGGATTGGTATTGGGTAACTAGAGAAATCCCTCAAGTTTCCTGGGAGGTAAAAGAATCAACAAAGTATCATCAAACAGCTTTGATCTTACCAACAGGACCTGCTGATAAATTTGATAATTGTAATTTATTTTTTTTGAGCTTAATCGAGCGATCGCAAAGCCGAATCTGGATTGCCAGTCCTTATTTTGTACCCAATAATTCGATTCTTAATGCTTTAAAATTAGCTGCTCTAAGGGGTGTAGATGTGCGAATTATTTTACCCAATCGTCCCGATCATTTGTCAGTATATCTCTGTTCTTTTTCTTACTACACTGAACTTCAAGCATTGGGGATCAAACTATATCGTTATCGTTCGGGATTTATGCACCAAAAAGTTATCCTGATTGATCGCGATATAGCTGGAGTAGGTACGACGAATCTCGATAATCGTTCATTCTTCTTAAATTTTGAAGTAATGACTTTTTCAATTGCAGAAAAATTCATTAATAACGTGGAATCCATGCTCCAAGAAGACTTAAATCTTTCGCGCTCAGTTAATTTGAATGCTTATCAGCAAAAACCTTTTTGGTTCAAATTATCAGCTAGAGTATTTCGCCTGTTAGCACCAATACTATAACTTTAGGAATCGAGTTTAGTATATTGAGTTCTCCAGCAGATTGAATATTGTTTTAAGACGATGAATTAACATATGGTTGTTTCTGACAAATTTATGTCTTCTCTTAATGCCCTCAGCACCATCTCGCTCGAATAGAGTCAAAGCTTGTTGATAAGCATCCCGAACGCAATCTAAATCGTATCTTTCTAGTCGAATAATCGGTAACTGCGCTTGCTCTTGTGGTGAAATCACCTGATCTAAATCAAAGATATCACTAGAAATAATCGGAATTTGTCCCCACAATAAAGTATCGAATAAACGGAAAGGAAGTTCTCGCTCCAGAGTCAACAGCAAAGATACTTTATACTTTGTCCAATGGGAAAACCTGTGCTGTGATGAGAGTCCTAAATCAGCATTTTGTTGAGCTTTGTCTTCAAAACAAATCTGACAATTAAGAAAAGATTCCTTAAGCTGCTCGACTAATTGAACTACTTGATAAGGTATCAGCATATGTTGCTGTTTCTCAACAACTTCATAATTCCAAAAACCTACTAGAAGTTGATCGGAGCGATTTTGATAACCGCAACTAGAGAAGAATTTCCGCGCCTGAAAAACCGTCCATTCTGCCGAACATACGGAAATAGCTGGGGTTACAATACTGCTGTAGTTTCTTAGTACCTCGCCAATAAATTTGTGTCCGGGAATAGAAATGTCTACTTCATCTGCCACTTCAATATTAGGGAAGAAACCGCGATTATTTTGCCAAAACCAGGCAATAATTGTTCCAGAAAAGCCTTGTTCTCTAAGCTTTTTAATCAATTCCACTTCTTTTTTGAGATGAACTAGTACGATAACTACATCGAATGCAGTAACTTCTATGTGCTTGAGATTTCTACAAAAAGAAATATGGTAGTTACGTTTAGCGAAAAAGTTATGTAACTGTGATTCGGTATGCTCAGAAAAACAACAGTCAGCTTGTTTACTGATTACTAGTACCCTTCTCTGAAGTGAGGTAAGAAAAGAACTAATCTTATCTAAGATCTCTAGTTTGCGCTCTGGTCTGGGTGCAATTAAGTGGTATTTATTTCTCAGCTTTAAATGTTCTCGTACAGAGACTATACGATTGGCAGTTTTTTGACCTGGATGATTACGATAAAAAGCTATGGGCCAGCTAATTACCTCCAGACGCGCGCAGATTTGAGCCATCCTAAACCAGAAATCGCAATCCATAGTATATTCCAGCTCTTCATCTAACTTTCCTCCGGCTTGATTCCAAGCTTGGCGAGTAAATATTGCTTCTGGCTGAATGAAGAAATGACCTTTAAACCAATAATGACAACAGTCAGCAAGAGTTTCAACGGTAAAGTCATGCTGTCTCACCCTAGGTTTTTTGACCCTAATGCTTCTAAACTCTTCGGGGTTTTGGGAATCCTCATGGGTTATGGCAATACCCGCAACTACATCGCAGTCATGATTTAAATAAGTTAAGGCTGCCATGTGCAAAGCTCCTGGCGCGAGCATATCATCACTGTTGATCCAAGTAATTAGCTCTCCAGTAGTGCGACTAAAACCCTTATTAATAGCATCAGACTGTCCTTGATCGGGTTCGATAATAATTTCTGATACCTGTTCTTGATATCTGTCCAGAATTTCCCGGGTTCCATCAGTAGATTCTCCGTCAACGATAACGTATTCCAGATTTGGGTATTCCTGATAAATTACCGAGCGAATTGTGTCTTCGATATATTCTTGATGATTAAATGATGGTGTGACGACAGTTATCTTGGGCCATGACATTTCTCGGGGTTTCATGGTTTCAAAGATATCTGCTAAGTTAAACGATCGCCCTGGCCATTCAATACTATCAATACTTGGCCATAGTAATTGAATTTCTTCTTGTTTACCGGCTAAATTAATTGTTTGGAATTTTTCTCGAGCTGCTTCGATATTTCCTTGAGACCACAATGGTACAGCTTGATTAAAAATTAAAGCAGAAATTTTACTTTCAACTTGAGTCAATTCTGGATTAATCTCCAGAGCTTGATGGTATGCTTGCTCCGCAGCTGACAGATTTCCTTTGGTGATCCAAACATTCCCTAAACCGTGGTAGAGATGAGGATCGTCTGGATATAATGCGATCGCTTTCTGATAGCTCTCAACCGCTTTATCTAGAAGCTCTAGTTGCTTCAAACTATTGCCAAGATTTCTATATACTTCAACAGATTGAGCAGGATTTAACTCGATCGCTTGTTGATAAGCAGCGATCGCTTTTTCCAACTCTCCTTGTTTACGCCAACAATGACCCAAAAGACGATAATTTCTGGGCTTATTAGGATTTAACTCAATCGCTTGTTGATAACAATCAATGGCTGCATCCAGTTGGTGAGATTGCTGTAAAATATTGCCACAAATTAAATGACTTTCAACATGTTTAGGTTCTAATTCAATCGCTTTTTGGTATTGTTTGACTGCTGCTGACAAATTTCCTTGCTCGTGAAAAGCAGAACCCAAAAGACGATACAGATGAGGATAATCTGGTCGTAACTTCAGTGCTTTTCGGTAGCAGTCAATTGCTTGGCTCCAATTGCCTTGTTTGAGCAAAATTTGAGCAAGTTGCCTCCAGGCAGGCTCATTATGAGGATCGATATCTAATCCAGATTTATATAGTTTTATTGCTCGCTCTAGATTACCTGCTTGTCTAAATTTCTTAGCTTGAATCCACTTCAGCTCGGCTTGATATAAATTTAATTGACGGCGAATTTCTGAATTTTTAGGTTGTAATTTGAGAGCTTCTTGTAAGTTATTAATCGCTGCTCTGAATTTTTGCTGTTGACCAAAAATTTCCGCTAACTTCTGATAAATAGCACCAGATTGATTTGAATTAAGAGCGATCGCTTTTTGATAGCTCTCAATCGCTTGCTCTAGTTTTTCTTGCTGGGTAAATATAGCTCCTAAATGTTTGTAAGTATGGAAAGACTGTTGGGGACTAAGTTCAATTGCCTGCTGATAGTTAACAATGGCTGCTTCTATTTGTCCTGCTTGGCGCAGTGCATTTCCTAATAATCGATAGCCGTTAGCTCGATTGGGATATAAATTAACAGCTTGTTGATAGATCACGATTGCTTGCTCTATTTCTCCAGCTTCAATCAAAGCCTCAGCCAAGTCTCTATATACTCTAAATGGCTGCTGAGTATTTAATTTAATTGCTTGTTGATAACTAGATATTGCTGCTGCTAAATTTCCTTGTTCTTTTTGAGTAGAGCCTAATAGAACATAAATATTTAGTTGTTGCGGGTAGATCTCTAATGCTTTTTGATAGATAGAAATTGCTTCAGGGTATTTTTGTAATTCTCTAAATACTCGTGCCAGTTTATTATAATTTCCCCAACTGATTCGAGGATTTAGTTTGAGCAATTCTAAGGATTTTTGGCAGTATTTTAAAGCTTCTTCTCGATCATTTTTTTTGATTTGATATTCCCCTAAGTCAGTATAAACTCCGGGATGAAATGGATCTAAGTTTAACGCTTGCTCAAAGACAATCAAAGCTTCATCTAGTTTTTCTTGCTCACAAAGGGTATTCCCCAGACCTCGATAAGCTTCAAAATGATAAGGATCTAAGGCGATCGCTTTTTGATAAGCAGCGATCGCCTGAGTAAATTGTTTTCTTCGGCGTTGAGTTGCAGCTAAGGCACAATAAACCGAAGGATTATTAGGTTGCAAATCAAAAGCCTTTTGGTAAACTGCGTCTATCCGTTCTTGTGGGTTTAAAAAATGCCAGAAGTGATTTTTTCCTAGCAGCTCAGCATAATTACTCTGTGTTGCTGTCTCTAGTTTAACTAGATTGCTACTATCAGTTTCTCTTTGCTGCTGTGAAACTAAATCATCCCAGACTTCTGTTTGATTTATCTCTAAATAATTACTGTTTGGTAGAGCTGAATCTAAACAGGCTTTTAGTTGTCGAGCAGTAGTTGACACAAACTCACCCAGATAAGAGTCATGGTTTCCTGAGACTTCATAAATTTCGCATTCTTTGGCTAAAGATTGCCAGTTTTTAACTAACTCTTGATTAGGATCGTCCCGAGAAACTATTAAGCTCATTTTCCCCTGATAATCTTGAGGTTGATAATTTCTAATTATCGCTTTGTAATTTTCATGAGCTTCTCTGATCAGTTGAGCGTTACTTTTATTCCTTATACTCACATTGATTGCTTCAAAATACTTTTGCGAGACGAGAGAAATAGGCTTAGTATTCTTCCTTATAGGACACAAAGTATCCATTAGAATTAAAGACACTTCTTCTCCCAGTTGAAAAAGTTGTTGCGCGATTTCAAAAGCGATAACTCCACCCGCGCATTCCCCGACGATAATGTAAGGACTATGGGGTTGAACTTGACGAATTTCTTGGAGATAAGCTGCGGCTAAACTCTCAACGTTAGGATGAAAGCCATGTTCTCCCTGCCAACCACTCTCTTCAAAACCATAAATTTGTAATCCATAAACTGGTTGCGACTGTCCTAGGAGGTAAATGAGTTTGGCATAAATCATTAATTCATTTTCCCCACCAGCTCCCCCAGGAACGATAAAGCAGGGTATTTTGTTGCCCCCTTTTTGAATTGCTACTAAAGGAGACCAGGTTTTGACAGCGCGATCGGATTGAGTTTGTAGTTCACTGTCAATTTTGGTTGCTAGTTGCACAATAGTAGGGTTTTCAAACAAATAGCGTAGGGGCAATCTTAGCTGAAAAACTTCTTCGATCCGATTGATAATCCGAGTTGCTGCTAAAGAATGACCGCCTATTTCAAAGAAGTTATCCAAAATATTAATCTCAGTTTTTCCTCGATTAAAATCTTCAATTCCTAAAGCTTCGATCCAAATTCTTGCCAGCAGTTCCTGAGTTAGATTTTGAGGATAAAATAGTTGTTGCTCCTGTTTAGATAAATGCCAATCTGACAGGGGAATAGCATTTAATTCGATTTGACCTTCAGAAGTTAAAGGGACAGTTTCTAAAAGACGACGGTCTACTTTTCCACTAGGAATTAAGGGTAGTTTATCGAGAATAATAAATGTAGCTGGTACTGCGTATTCTGGTAATCTTTGTTTGAGAAATTCTCTGAGTTCGGTTTTAGAAGTTTGTCGATCAGCTTCTAAAACAACATAGGCTACTAAACGCTTTTCGTCTGGAACATTCTCTGTAATTGAAATTAGATTTACAATAACTGCTGTTTCCTTTATCCCAGGGTGTTGAGCCAAATTAGCTTCTATTTCGCCTAATTCGACACGATAACCTCGAATTTTGACTTGATTGTCTAAACGACCTATATATTCAATTTTGCCATCAGGTAAATAACGAGCTAAGTCACCTGTTTTGTAGAGTTTTTCTTTAGAGTTAAAGGGACTAAGAATAAATTTTCCAGCAGTTAGTTGAGTCAGATTGAGATAGCCTCTAGCTACTCCCATGCCCTGAATATAGATCTCACCAGGGACACCAATGGGTACGGATTGAAGATCAGAATCGAGGATATATATTTTGGTATTAGCTATGGGACGACCAATAGATGGAAGATTAGACCAGTCTTTGGTTAGGCTCGGAAGTTTAAAGCAAGTAGCTACATGAGTTTCTGAGGGTCCATAGTGATTGTATAGAGTACATTGAGGAAGTTGCTCAAATAAGCTTTTAATTGCGGGAGTTATTTGTAGTTGCTCGCCAGCAGTAATAATTTCCCGTAGATTGGTGGGAACAAATTCTCTACTTTGAGCTACTTCTGCTAGTTGTTGGAGGGCAACAAAAGGTAAAAAGATTCTGTCGATCTTTTCTTGTTCTAGCAGCTCTAGTAAGACATTCGTATCTCGTCGCCATTCGGTTGTGATTAGAACTAAGGTTCCCCCGCTACACAAAGTTGCCCAGATTTCTTGCAAAGACACATCAAAGCTGATGGGAGCAAATTGTAATGTTTTATCAGTTTGAGATATTGTCGTATTTTCTAATTGCCAAGAGATAAGATTAGTCAGAGTTCGATGTTCTAAGGCAACTCCTTTAGGTTTTCCTGTCGAGCCAGAAGTATAAATTATATAAGCTAGGTTGTCAGATAGAATTCCAGTTGATACATTTTCTGGCAGTTCTCGTTCAATCTCAGTCCAATCCTCATCTAAACAAACTAGATGGCAAGAATGAGCTGGTAACTTAGCAATTAGATTCTTTTGAGTTACCAAGATACTTATTTGAGCATCCTTGAGTATAAAACTCAGACGTTCTTGAGGATAAGATGGATCTAAGGGAACATAAGCTGCACCAGCTTTGATGATTCCTAATATACCTACTATTCCATCGAGGGAACGTTCGACAAATATCCCAACTAATCTTTCTGGCTTTACTCCTAGTTTTTGCAGATAACGAGCTAGTTGATTAGCACGGTTATTGAGTTGTTGGTAGGTAAGCTGTTGATCTTGAAATCTGACTGCGATCGCCTTGGGAGTTTTGGCTACTTGGGTTTCAAAAAGTTGCTGGATGGATAAATCTTGAGCATACTCAGTCTTGGTATTGTTCCAATCTATCAATAATTGCTGACGCTCCATTCTTCCCAGGAGCGGTAATTCAGATATAGGGCGATCGGGATTGGCAACTATCCCTTCTAGTAAAATCTGAAAATGCTCTAACAATCTGGTAATAGTACTAGCATCAAATAAGTCAGTGGGGTATTCTAATATTCCTCTTAATCCTTGAGGTGTATCTGTTAGGAAGAAAGTGAGATCGAATTTGGCTGTTTTTTTGGGAATACCAATCGTTCGCACAATCAAATCTGATAGTTCTGATGCTGCCAGTGAAGTAGGAGTGTTAGTGAAAACCAACATTACTTGGAACAGGGGATTACGACTTAAATCTCTTTCAGGTTGTATTTCCGCTATCAGTTTCTCAAAGGGTAAATCTTGATGGGCTAAGGCTTCTTGTTGCCCTTGACGAACTCGATTTAATAACTGTCTGAAAGTAGGATTTCCTGATAAGTCAGTTCTTAATGCTAATGTATTCGCAAAAAATCCGATGATTTCTTGAATTTCAGCTCGATTGCGATTGGCTACGGGAGTCCCCACAATAATATCTTTCTGTCCCGTATAGCGATAAAGTAAGACTTTAAATGCTGTTAAAAGAGTTACGAACAGAGTTGTACATTCTTGCTGAGTTAGAGATTTAATTGAATTGGTTAAATCTTGAGGAAAAGCGAGATATTGAGATGCACCTCTATAGGTTTGAATTGCTGGACGAGGACGATCTGTTGGTAGTTGTAAGATGGGTAAGGAACCACCTAATTTTGTTTTCCAATAAGTTAGTTGAGATTTTAAGACGTTATCTTTAAGCCATTCTCTCTGCCAGTAGGCAAAATCAGCATATTGAATTGGCAGTTCAGGTAATGGAGAAGATTTATTGTAATTAAAAGCTTGGTAAAGCTTGACTAATTCCCGAAAAAAGAGACTTAAACACCAGCCATCATAGACAATGTGGTGCATTGATAGCAGCATTACATATTTTTCTGCTTTAATCCGTAACAATTTTACTCGCCAGGAGGGTTCTTGGGCTAAATTAAAAGGTTTTTGCGATTCTTCACTAAATAATCTTTTAATTTCCGAATTAAGTTCAGCTTCTGAAAGGTTTAATAGGTCTATTATGGGTAATTTATAAGGTATGGAAGAAGCTATGATTTGAACTGGTGTTCCTTTTTTGATAGCGAAAGTAGTTCTTAGTGTTTCGTGGCGGCGTTGGATTTCCGTGAGACTTTTTTCTAAAGCAGAGATATCTAAAGGACTAACTAGATAATATCCTTGACTAAATTGATAGCCAATACTGTTTGGCTCTAATTGGTTAATAAACCAGAGACGTTCTTGAGCAAAAGAGAGTGGTAAATTTTGAGCGCGTGAAATTTGTTTGATGATAGGTGCTTCACGCTGTCTAATTAGTGTTTTTCTAACAGTTAGCCAAAAATTTGCCGGATTTTTTGAAGAATGAACCTTAGATATTTGCATGATTGTTATTTCAGCCAACCTTAATTTATAAAAACATCAAAACCCAAAAAACTAGCCTATTAAACCGCTTCGCGGTTAGCTTTTAGCTTTATTAAAGCTGTGTAGCCAATTAATCTAAATGCTTACAAACACTACAAGATTTAAATAGATCTAAATCTGTGCCAGTCTGTCAATTTTGAAATAATAGTGCTTAAAAAGTTCAGAGTACTCTCTATTTCCTCTTTCACTACTTAGCTTTAAACTATCTAGAATTTTTTATATTCAACTTAGATCCTCAGTCAGAAGCTTTTAGCAAATCAAAATTCATACGTCGATCACCTTAGATCAAAAAATTTTATTGCGTATTAATTTTAAGTATTTTAATATACTTAAGAATTAAGATATTGAAGATAATTAATAAATAGTTATATTTACGTGTAAATACTTATTTAGCATTTTTAATCGTTAAAATTATTTAGTTGAAAATACTGATTTACATATTTAGAGAACAAGCTAGCATATGGTGTAAATTGAATGACATTATTCTGTATTATTAGCGAATCAAGCTTCTTGTTTTAACTAAAAACCATGCATAACTACTAAATGTAGAGTCCTTGTTCTGTATATCCGTAATTATCCTGATCTGTCCAAATAAGATCTTAAGCTAATGATAGAAGAAATGAGTATCGTAGTAACAGCCAAAGATAAACGTTATTCTAACTTAAATAAAGAAGTGGTAATTCTCGATCTTAAGTCTGAGGAATATTATGGCTTAAATCATGTTGGAGCTACTATTTGGCACTTACTACAGGAACCTAAAGCTGTTAGTGAAATTAAAAGTATTATTCTAAATAAATATGATGTTGATTTAGAACAATGCGATCGCGATTTGAAATCTTTTCTAGAAGAATTAGAACATGAGGGATTAGTTGAAATAAGAAATCCAGCTAATATCAGGTTCAATTGAAACCAATCAAGTTTTAGCATCAAGAATAAAAAATAATAACGGAGGAGACATAATGAATATCAAAGAAACTTATGAACTACCAACTATTAAGAATTTAGGTAAAATACAACATATAACAAAAGCTAACAATGGCAGCTTAAATGATTTTACTGATATCACAGGTGACAATAATTCTGATGAAATTTTAATTAATAGAGATAAAGATCTAGAAGCTGTAGTAGTAAATGACAGATTGTACCCTGTAGAGAAGATAGGGAAGACAGTCGAGACAGCCAATGGATCTGTGTTAGATGCCTATGATAGTGATGGAGATCATGAACCAGATCTTTGGTCAACGAGAGATTCGGCAGATAGTGAATCTAGAGATTATCAATCCGATCCTACCGTTTGGGATAGCAGAGATAATTTCTAATCTTTAAAGCGATCGCCATGTATAGCCGTACAAAGTTACGTTAGGACAAGTTTATTTGATTGCTCGTAAGTAAAGGTGCGACCCCCTAAAGGATTCAGCAGTTGCTCATGGGGGAAACCCCCAAGACCGCACTGCTTCACCGCGTCGACGTAAGGCGTTTACCCAGGAGCGTTATCTGGGCAAGGGAATGCGCGACCGAAGGAAGTCCTTTAGGGCACCTCCCGAAGGGTGAGTAACGAGTATCGAGTAATGAGTGTCCTAATAAAAGTTCGTATTGCTATATCAGAAAAATGTAAGGTAAGCAGCTAAATCATCTTAAGCTCTTTGTTGGTAACTCTGCTTACCTTATTTAGTATATTACAGCTATAAATTATGTTCACTCATCAAGCCTATGGTCTGAACATTATCTCCGACTTTTTTCTCCCAGTACTACCAAAAGGAAACCCCAACGCAGATATATATCTTAAAAAAGATACCATTGGCTTACCAGCATTAGAATCAACTTCTATTTTCCGTCAAGGCAATCAAGCTTACTTTGGAGTTAAAAGTAATAGTCAAGAAGCTTACTTGCAATGGTCTGGAGTAGGATCTTTTTTAGCCCAAGATGGCAATAATTTAACTGTAGATCCAGATTCTGATGATATCGAGCCAGAACTCCTCAATTTGTATATCTTAAGTGAAGCATTAGGTTTGATTCTCTATCAAAGAGGCTTTTTTCTGCTTCATGCTAGTGCTGTAAAAATTGGGGATTATGCTGTAGTTATTGTTGGTGCTCCAGGTGCTGGAAAATCTACTATGGCGGCAGCATTTGCCAAACATGGCTATCCTGTATTAGCTGATGACATGGTTGCGATAAATAATATTCAAGATATTCCCACTGTTTATCCTGCTTTTCCGCAGATAAAAATTTGGCCTGCAACCATCAAAGGTTTAGATTTTAATATTTCTAACTTATCTCCTTTGTTTCCTGGTTCACGAAAAAGAGTTATTCGACAACCAGAAAAATTTACCTCAGAACCCTGTCCATTAGCGGGGATATTTGCGTTAGATATCGGAAATCAAATAAGAATGACTCCAATGACGGGCACGGAAGCATTTATGACCTTGACTAAATTTTTTCCTTGTCCAGCTCAATTGTTACAGAATGAGGCTTTAGAAAAACACTTTAGTCAATGTATTCAATTATTAAAAAGTGTTCCTGCTTTCAAGTTAGAACGTCCTCAAGATTTCAGCATCATCAATCAGGTAATTACCACTATAGAAAACAAAGTTAATTCTCTTAAAAATGTTCAAGACAGTAGAACAACTGTATAAAATAGTCAAGGATAATTGGAGCGATCGCTTTCTTTTACTGAAAGTAGCAATACTACTAATTTTAATTAGAGTAGGATTACAATTTATTCAGTTTCAAACCTTACGTAATCTACTAGCTAAAATAGCTCAACCCAAACAAAATAAACAAGTCTCGATCTATAAAATTATTTGGGCAATAACGATAGTTAGCCCCTATATACCTGGAGTTAAATGTCTTGCTAGAGCAATAGCAGCTCAAGTAATACTATCAAAACAAAATTATCCTAATCAATTACGTATCGGCATTAGTAAAGATAACCAAGGTCAATTTATTGCCCATGCTTGGGTAGAAAGTCGAGGCAAAACTGTAATCGGTGGTATAGGTAATATGACTAAATATTATAATGTCCTGTCACTCCCAGAATGGGAGTACTACAAGTATAGCAAATTTATACTTTTACGGAATAAATAGGAGGAAATCAGATGAATCAAATAGAAACTATTAAACAAAAAATTCGCCAATTGATATCAGATAATTTGCCAGATATTTCTACCAGTGAACTAACCGATAACGTAGAATTGTTTAGTCTAGGTCTTAATTCGCTCAATGCCGTCTCCTTAGTTTTAGGACTAGAAGAAGTCTTTGGTTTTGAATTTGATATGGATGAAATAAGCTATGAAAGCTTTAGAGCGATTTCTGATATTGTCGATATAGTATCAGAAAAATTGAAAATTGCTATTTGAAAGCTTAAAGCTCTAAGCTCTAAGCTTTAAGCTTTAAGCTCTAAAGTTTACTTAAATGGCGTTGCTGAATAGAGGTATGATTTTATAATTTTCACTCCTTTAGTAAATCAATCAAAAAGCTAATAGCTGATAGCTAATAGCTGCGGCTTTGCCGCTTTACTGTCTAAAAAGTTGACGACGATCTTGAGTAAAAAGACGTTTTCTCATCGTTCCTCGCCATAGTCGTGCTTTTGTTCCACTTGGAGCCGCACTAGACAACCATTCTTCTGTAACTTTCCCTTCTAAACCCAAACTAGAAATAATGTTTGTTTGCAATGTCCGATCTAAATGTTCCAATACCCAAACTACTGGTTGTATAAGATCAAACTGCTCAAGTATTTTTACAAACTCTTCGTTCTGAAGTTCATTTTGATGTCTACTCCAAATTCTTACTACATCACTAAATTTACTTAAAGATACATCTTTTCCATTCATATCTAAAGTAAGTTCAATCCAGGCTTCTTTAAATAAATGAAGAATCGTAAAAATAAACTGAAATTGAGGTGCAAAAGAAGGTAAACTAATATCTTTTATTTCTGGAATAGGTTGATAAACAATATTCTCCAAGGCAACCTCAACAGGAATTTGAAAAGGAGACAAAGTCCAAGTCAAACTATTAGCAATATCTACTTCGATAAAAGGAACGATAACATCATCAATTAATAAAATATGAGCAGGTAAATGATCTGGATTTAACTTGTAGTTAATCATCATTTCTCGACTATGGGGTTTGATAGTACCAGTTTTTGGCTCAAAAGTACCCATCTGATATCCTAAATCTGCCAAAATTTCACTAACAACTTTTCTATCATTAGGCAAAATCATAAAATCAATATCTGACAAGGTACGATTACCATTACCCTGATATAGTGTCGATTCTAAAGAAATACCTTTTGTGCCTACAAATTTAATTTTATTTTTAGTTAAAGCTCGAATAATTTCTGCCGCTTTGCTGCGATATATCTTAATCTTGTGTCTGTTAAAAAACAAAATAGTTTCTAACTGCTGTTTTAGATCTAAAGTAATGACTTCAGACAAGTTATTAGTAATTATATAAAATGCTAGAAGACAAGTAATTTTATGCCTTGTTGCTTGTTTTAGTAATTCTTGCCAATCCAAATCTTGGTCACTAATTAATTCGGCAAACATTTCTTGTTCGCTAGCTGAATTTAAACCAAGAGTAACTAACTCTAATAATGCCCATTCTTTACCAAAAGCTAAATTTGGTAATTTCCTAGAGCCACGATCGCTTGCTAACTTTTTATTATCCATATTTTTATTCATGAACGATTGTAAGATTTATCCAGGTACTTATCCCCACAATTGGCAACCTGTTTTACTGCATCAATATTTACTGCAATACGCTCAAAATTCTCCAAATGCGATCGCCATTATCTCTGCTAACTGTCAATGGAGTTATCAAGACTTATTTAACTACTCTCATACCTATGCAGATATTCTAGACGATCGCGGTTTAGCTGCTGGAGATAGAATAATTTTAGAGTTAGAATCCTGTCCCCAAGCGATCGCCTTAATAATTGCCTGTTCTCTGTTAGGTTTAGTATTTGTTCCAGTCAGTCCAGAAACTCCACCAGGAAGATTAGCAGAAATTGTAGTCACTACAGAAGCCAAGCTACATATTCAGGAATCATCTAATGAACAAAATATTTCTAATTCCGATCAAATACTTCTAGGATTTTTAGATGGTAATTCTCTCCACATCCCAGATACATTACCTACAGAATTTCGTTCTCGTAGAAGACCGGTTCTAGAATCAGACTTAGCTTATATCATTTTTACTTCAGGAACTACTGGTAATCCCAAGGGGATTATGATGACCCATCGCGCCGTAATTGCTTTTTTTAGAGCTTTAGTAAATTACTGTCAATTATCATCACCAGCAAGAATAGGTACTATCGCACCGTTACAATTTGACTTTTCCTTACTAGACATGGGTTTAGCTTTAGGAAGTGGAGCGACTTTAGTTCAAATACCTCGCAAGCTTACTTTAATTCCCCCAAAATTATTACGCTATATAAATCGACATCAAATTACTCAGCTCAACTGTGTCCCCTCAATTTGGAAATTATTATTGCACTATGCTGCTCAAGATATAGCCAAACTACAACACCTAAAAACTACTTTATTTGCTGGAGAATCATTTGCGATCGCCGATATAATTCAACTCCGATCTCTACTGCCTCAAGTCAGAATTATCAACTGTTTTGGACAATCAGAATCGATCGCCTGTTCTTTTACAGAAGTCCCCAATCCTTTATTTCCAGACACCAAAAATCTCTCCATTGGTTTTGCTCACCCTGGTGCAGAAATGCTTTTATTAGATGAAGAGCAAAATGAAATTAACCAACCAGACCAGATTGGAGAAATTTATTTACGGGGGGCAAATCTCTTTTCTGGATACTGGCGAAATCCTGAGATAACTAATAAGGCTTTGATTCCCAATCCTCTTAACCCTCTATCTGAAGAGAAAGTATTTCGTACTGGAGATTTGGCCTATAAGGGGTCAAAGGGAGAACTTTACCTAGCAGGTCGTCGCGATCTACAAGTAAAAATTATGGGCAATCGCGTCGAATTAGAAGAAATCGAACGCCGACTCAGAGAACATCCACGCATTGCCCAAGTAGCAGCGATCGCCCAGAATAATCAAGAAAATACTACACTGGCTGCTTTTTTAGTCGTAGAAGAAAATAAGTCAGTTCCTACAGCTCAGGAAATTCGTCTTTTTTGCGGAGAAACTATGCCCAATTATATGATTCCTCCAGAAATCCATTTTTTAGACAACTTACCTTTAACCATTAATAGCAAAATTGATCGTAAAGCTTTGAAAGCGATCCCAATTTCTAGAAGCAAACGATAGAAATAGAATTATCAAAAAGCTTTTAGCCTTTAGCCTTTAGCTTTTAGCTTTAAATTCACTACTAAAAGCGTAGATTGGGTAAAGACCCCACTGACTTGGCGGTGTCCACAATCAGGTAGCGCGACAAAGCGTTGCGAGAGTACATGCAGCTTAAGCCTTTGTCCTTGTTAAAGCTATTGTCGTAAGAAAAGTTTAAGACTCTATTTGATTGGAGCTAACAGCTAACAGCTAATAGCTAATAGCTAATAGCTAGGGCGAAGCCCTTTATTGTCACTTTTTGCAACACAACTGTTTTGCGCGGCAAAATTAATTTTAGACTTCAATTAGAAGCAGTTTGAAGCTCGGGGAATATCTAATGAAAAAATTAATTAATAACCCTGAAGATGTTGTTCAAGAAAACCTAGCAGGTATGGCTGTTGCCCATCCTGACATTATTAAAGTTCATTTTGAGCCTAACTTTATTTATCGTGCCGACGCACCTATTCAAGATAAAGTCGCGATCGTGTCTGGTAGCGGAAGTGGACATGAACCTTTATACAATGGCTGTGTTGGTTATGGAATGCTAGATGCAGCTTGTCCTGGTGAAGTTTTTACTGCACCGACACCAGATCAGATGTTAGAAGCAGCAAAAATGGTTAATTCTGGTTCAGGAGTCCTATATCTAGTTAATAACTACAGTGGGGATGTAATGAACTATGAAATGGCTGCGGAACTAGCGATTTCAGAAGGAATTAGAGTGCTAAATATTATCATTGATGATGATGTTGCTGTTAAAGATAGTCTTTACACTCAGGGACGAAGAGGAGTGGGAACTTCTGTATTAGCCGCTAAAATTTGCGGGGCGGCAGCGGAAGCTAAATATGACTTAACCAAAATTGCCGAACTTACTCGTAAAGTTAATCTTAATGGTCGCAGTATCGGAATGGCACTCACTTCCTGTATTACTCCCCAAAAAGGTACTCCTCTATTTGATTTAGGTGACAATGAAATAGAATTTGGTATTGGGATTCATGGTGAACCAGGTCGAGAAAGATTACCCTGGAAAACTGCCAATGAAATTACCGAAATGATGGCTCTTTCTATTATTGAAGATTCTGCTTACAAAAGAATTTTAAGAGAGTGGGATGAAGATAAGGAACAATGGACAGATTTAGAATTAATCGATCCGACCTTAGCATCTGGAGATTCAGTCTTGGCTTTTGTCAATGGCATGGGAGGAACTCCGATTCCTGAGTTGTATATTGTCTATCGAAAATTAGCAGAAATTTGTGAGAAAAAAGGCTTGAAAATTGTCCGTAACTTAGTGGGAAGTTATATCACATCTTTAGAAATGCAAGGATGTTCGATTACGTTGCTTAAGATGGATGATGAATTAGTTAAACTCTGGGATGCTCCTGTTAAAACTATATCTTTTCGTTGGGGAATATAATCTCTAATTATGGTCAGCCAACAACAAATTATTGACTGGATAAATGGTTTTACTGCTGTTATTGCCGAAAAAAAAGACTATTTGACGGAATTAGATGCAGCTATTGGCGATGCAGATCATGGGATTAATATGAATCGAGGTTTTCAAAAAGTAAGCGAAAAGTTACCTACGGTTATCGATCAAGATATTGGTACCATTTTGAAAACTGTAAGTATGACTTTAATCTCTACCGTTGGGGGAGCAAGTGGTCCACTGTATGGGACATTTTTTCTCAAAGCTAGTGCTGTTGCTGCCCAAAAAGAGGAGTTAACACCAGAGGAATTAGTCAAGTTATTACAAGCAGGTTTAGAAGGAGTTATTTACCGAGGAAAAGCTCAGTTGGAAGATAAGACAATGATCGATGCTTTATCTCCTGCTGTCGATGCTTTCCAACAAAGTCTGGCTGATAATAATTCTGTGGTTGAAGGCTTGCAAAAAGCAGTTAATGCTGCTGAAGAAGGAATGAAAAAAACGATTCCTTTAATTGCCAGAAAAGGACGAGCTAGCTATTTAGGAGAAAGAAGTGTCGGACATCAAGACCCTGGCGCAACTTCTTCTTACTTAATGTTAACAACGTTACTGAAAGCTGTTCAGAAAGGCAAGTGATGCTAAATTATGTTCGTGTAAGTTACTTAAATAACTGATGTTACGCACTAAAAGCTTCATCGTTACGGGATTGCCAATTAATCAGTAGACTTGTCCAAAAATTAAATTTGTGGAAAAAATGGGAGAAAAATCTTGTAAGGATCGACTAAGGATCGACCTGCATTAAATAATTAGCCAAAGCCTCGTATGCTGGCAAAGATGTCGGATCGATGACAGCATTTTTTGCTTCAGGATGGGAAGCAAAGCGAACGATCGTCATATCTGCCCCAGGATCGATGTAGAGGGCTTGACCGTGTACGCCTCTAGCCATGAATGCACCGCGATCGTTGTGGGTAATCCACCACATACTGCGATAGCTCCAATTCTCAAGTGCAGAGTAACCTGCGTCTTTAAAGGAATTGCGATCGCCTCCGCCCTGAATACTTTCAATCACTGATACAGGTAAAACCCTTTCATCATCTACCATCCCTTCATTCAGAATCATTTGACCAAAGCGAGCCATATCCCGCAGACCAGCACTCAGACCACCCCCAGCAAATGGCGTGCCAATAGAATCCACCGACATATAAGCATCCAGATCGGCTCCTATTTTGCCCCATATTTTTTCCGACAGTACTTCAGTGACAGGT
The DNA here is from genome assembly GCF_000332195.1 of Pleurocapsa sp. PCC 7319. Taxonomy (NCBI): domain Bacteria; kingdom Bacillati; phylum Cyanobacteriota; class Cyanophyceae; order Pleurocapsales; family Pleurocapsaceae; genus Pleurocapsa; species Pleurocapsa sp. PCC 7319. The sequence goes on along the minus strand of NZ_KB235919.1, from coordinate 263,721 downwards.
TTACCTGTAACCCTACTAATTAACCAACCCAAAACATCAGTGTTAATAGTTTTGTAAGCAAAGCTGTCTCCATGTTCTCCTTGTTTCTGAACCGTTTGTAAAAATTCAAAATAGGTTCTAGGACCAGTATAGTCTGCGGGCTTTGGTAGGGGATTACCTGCTGCTGCGTGTTGCCAGACTCCAGCGTTGGGATCGGAATAGTCCTCGCTATAATCCAAACTTGTTGTCATATCCAAAACCTGTCGCACCGTAGCATCACCAAAGGCACTTTCTGTCAGTTCGGGAATGTAATCTCGGACAAACTTGCTTTCGTCAAGTTGACCCTCAGCTATTAACATCTCTCCTAGCAATCCAATAAAGGATTTGGTCATGGACATCGCTCCATGACGTTTGGTGGGATCTAGGCAACCAGCATAGGTTTCGTAAACAACCTTGCCGTGATGCATCACCAAAATACCATCCGTGAAATTGGCTGCCAAAGACTCTTTCCAGGTCATAGGTTCTTCAGCACCTAACGGAATAAAGGTTACATCGTCAATCCCTGATACTTCCTTGCTTTTCAACTGCGTAACTGCTGACAATTCACGACTAACTGGCTTTGTGGGCATCAACTGCTGAAAGTTGCATACCGTCCAACGCCACTGAGGAAACTTGGCAAAACTGTTATCGTCAAAGCGAATTATTTTATCAGGTGGTGGGGGTGAACCGACCATCCATTCCAGTGTTCTAGGGTCTGAGTTCTCAGCAGTCCAGGTCATTTCTTCGCTTTGAGCTTGAGGATTATTGGCGATCGCTTTAAATGATGAGTTTACAGCTATTAGCAGCAAGCAAACACTCATAAACAAGATAAAGTACAGACGTTTTAAAATCACTTTTAATAGTTTTTAGGCAATTAAGAGCAGGCGATTACAGTAAAAGATTTATTTAATTAGATTAAATATTACAATTTTTTTGTCATTAAACTATAAAGAATAAGTCTTGAAAATATTACAGAAAGCCTCGATAAAAATTCTTTGGCTCGCTAGCGTGGTCGCGATTAATTTATCTAGTCAACTGGTAGAGGCGAAAGAAACTAAAATTAACCACAATACCGAAATAGCCGAAAATATTGTTTGTCTTTCGGCTTCGGGCAATGGCTATAATTGGGCATCTACCCTAACTTGGGCAGCAGAAATAATTAGAGATGCAACCGATAAAGCTCCTGCAAATGCGAGATTCAATGTTGCCTGTGTTTCAGGTGCCAGTTCTGGCAGTGCTTTTGTGGCTACCTACGGTTCTTTGTTGCAAAATAAACAATTATTTAATCGGGCAGATTTTAATCCTCAAAATATTACTAAAGAAGAAGCAGAAATTTTAGTTAATTCTCTGTTGTATATGGCATTGGCTGCGGACTTTCGTCCTGAAGTATCTAATTTTTACACGACTCTCGATGGGGATTCCGAACCAGATCTTCCTTGGTGGAAATCCCAATTTAGTCTGGCAAGAGTGATGCTAGACTTTGGTACTAGAGTTATGTTGGCGCAGCATATTTCTCAGGGGGATGTTAATCAAGTTGAACAACTAGATCAGTTTGTAACCTATCAAACCCTAGATGAATTAGCCTCCGCAGTGGAAGATAAAGAAATTCGTGACCAATACCGCCAGGTTACCCATGGTATCTGGCAACAATCTCAGGAGATTCTTGATGAACTTTATCAAGATGCTAACTATAAAAGAGAGCAAAGAGAAAAAGATCGTGATGATTTTCGCGATAACCCTACTCATCCAGTACGTCAAGCTTTGGCACAAAAACCTGCTGATGGAATTTTAGCCCTAACTTATGCTGAATTAGCCTTTACCGAATCAACGGTTGATTATAAGGAAATGCGATCGCAACCTCCAACAGCAGCAACTTTAGTCCCCTTTGTCTTCGTTAACGAAGCAACAGCTGAAAAAATTATTGAATCGCCTTTTTATCAAGCACAAGTGCAACAGAACGACTCCTACGTTGGGCAATATGTCATCTGTGTTGTGTCTGATTATTACACCATGATTCGACACGGAGTCAAAGAACCAGAAATGATGCCTCCAGGGGTTTACCGTCTATCACCTTTGCTGGAAGAAGCTACTACAGATCTGGCAACAGGAGTTAGTCATTTTTATCAACCGCTAGCGGAAAAAAATTGGTACTCTCAACCTCAGTTTCAGTTATTATCAAGTACTCGTCCTTTGTCTCAACCGTTGCTGGAAGAAGATAAGCTACTCAATGCTCGAATGGGTGTAGCGGGAGGATGGATTGATAGTTATGTTGGGGGACAGGCAACTCTTTATTTAGGTTCGGGATATGCTTCAGACAAATCTAGCTCTAATCTATACTTCTCGACTTTTTCCCGACAGGATTCCATGACTAAGTTTGCTCAGAAAGTAGTCCGAAAATATTTTGCTCCTGAAAACCCAGAAGAGGCAATTGCCAACATCGAAGAACATCGCGATCATCTACCAATCTTAATAGAACGTTATCAGGGATTTTATGACGACGATGACATCAGTTGGCAGCCCATATTTGTTGATTATGAAATGCGTCTCTTCTCGGAAAATAAAAACCTGTTACAAGGAATTGTCAGTCTAATTAATGATGTGATTAAGCTAGGCTTAAATTATGCTCCTGTTGCCATCACCAAAGAGTCCAATTATCTTTTAGCCAGAACCATGAACGTAGTGCGTCAAACTTTGGGCACTGAGAAGAATTTAGGATATATTTACGATCGCTCTTATGAAGATAAATATTATCAACAGAATAACAATTCAAATTAAATTAATTAAGATCTAGGGTGATGTTATTGTATGAAGCTATAAAACTGTTTACTTTTATTTGCGTTTGCTCGACGGAGAGAATACCAGTGGGAGAAAACTTCATGACTTGTGGATTTGCAAGTATTGGTGCAAATTGAGATAAATCTTCTAGCTGAAATTCCCGTAATATAAGACATTGTGTCTCTAACCACATTGGAATATTATTTGTGTTTTTATCAATTAATAAAAATTCTTTTAATATTCTTCTAAGTTCTTCACAGCTTCTTCAAATTTCAAAACTATGATTAAGAACAGGATCAGATAAAAGAGAGGAAAAGCTTATATCATCAATTAAAAATTTGGTTTGAAGTAATACCTAAAAAACAATATAGAAATGTGTACCTCCCAAGCAGCCAAGCTGGGTATTGAGCGCATTATTCTCTATCAAAACTTACACTTAAATTCATTGTCAAAAATCTAATCTGCCTAACACTTAGTAATCTCACACAATTTGGTTTAAATAATCATGAATGTTTCAACTGTCTGTCCATGTTGCTCTAGTCCAATGCTTCACTATCTAGATCACAATCGAGAATATTGGTTTTGTCGCAACTGTTGGCAAGAAATGCCAGATTTAAAGCATACTAAAGCCAAAAAATATCAACGACATGGATCAATTCGCTTTTCAAGGCTAAATCAACCAGTGTCAGTCTAAATAATAGTCAACAATTCTTAAACCGCAAAACTGTGCAACTCTCTTAAATTAGAAGATGATGATGTAATGCCTGAAGCTATAATCAAAAGTTGTCAGATGAATGGACAAAATTCCCAGCAAAATCGTCTCAATTCCAAGCTACAAGAACGATTAGGGTATTCAGGTATTTATTCTCAAAGAGATTCACAGTATTTTTTCAATCGTCTTTCCAATTTTGAACAAAAGAAATTACTTGAGAAACTTAAAGTAATATACTCTCAAATTCTTTTTAATTACTTTTCCTCAGAAGATAGCATCAACACACTAATTGATCGATTTGTTGAAGAAGCTTTTTTTATCAATTTACCCATGAATAAGGTGGTAGAAATTCATATGGAATTAATTGATAATTTAGAGCATCAACTCAAATTTGAAGGGCTACACACCGATCATCTCAGTGATTATCGTTTAACTTTGATAGATGTCATTGCTCATTTAGGAGAAATGTATCGAACTGTAATCAACATATACTGATTTCCTAAATTTTAGGTGTGGTCTACCCATGTGAAAAGCACAGTAAATAAACGAAGTAATGGATAATGACTCACCGAAGTCAGAAATTGAACTTAGAAAGTTAATATGACTAATATTTCTAGTTTAGTATTTCAAATGCAACAGGCAAGTTTTTATCCTCATACTATTGCGAAAAAGGTAAAAATGATCCAAACTCATGCTTCCTATCTTTTTCTAATAGGGAAATATGCCTATAAAGTTAAGAAAAATGTTAATTTTGGTTTTCTCGATTATTCTACATTAACAAAAAGAAAATATTTTTTAGAAGCAGAGCTAAGACTCAATAAAAAAATAGCTCCAGAGTTATATTTAGAAGTTGTTCCTATTAGCGAGCATAACAAGCAATTTATACTCAATAACTCAGACAACATTATCGAGTATGCACTTAAGATGCATCAGTTTCCTCAAGAAAACCTTTTTGTTAATCTTTTAGCAGCAAATAAATTAACCAGCGATCGCTTTACTGATCTGGGTAAAATTGTAGCTCAGTTTCATCAAACTGCTGAAACTAATAACTACATCAGCAGTTTTGGAACAACGGCTAAAATTAGAACTGCTTTTGATGAAAACTATCAACAAACTAAAAAGTATATCGGTATAGTTCAAACAAAAGAACAATTTGAAGCTACCAAAGCTTATACTGATTCATTTTTTATTGAGCGAGCCAATTTATTTAAAATCAGAATAGAACAACAGAAAATCAAAGAATGTCATGGCGATTTACACCTCAAGAATATCTGTCTATGGCGAGATAAAATTCAGCTATTTGATCGGATTGAATTTAATGAATCCTTTCGATATGTAGATACGATCTACGACATAGCATTTACTGTCATGGATTTAGAAGCCCGGAATCAACCCAATTTTGCTAATATCTTTCTTAATAGCTATTTGGAATATACTGGTGATTGGACGGGATTACTTTTATTACCTTTATATTTAAGTAGACAGGCTTACGTTAGAGCTAAAGTGAACTCTTTTTTGCTCGACGAGACTGAAGTTAGTGAAACTGAGCGACAGCAAGCCAAAATAACTGCCAGTTCCTATTATCGACAAGCTTATCAATATACCCAAGATAAATCGGGTAGCCTAATTTTAATGTCAGGGTTATCAGGTTCGGGTAAAAGTACTGTTGCCAAAAATATTGCCAGAACCAAAGGTGCAATTCAAATTCGCTCTGATGCAGTTCGTAAACATTTAGCCGGAATATCTTTAGATGAGTCGGGAGAAGATAGCATCTATACTGCAGAAATGACTCAAAAAACCTACGATCGCCTGTTAAATTTAGGCATAACCTTAGCCAGAGAGGGATATACAGTAATTCTGGATGCCAAATACGATCGCCTCGCTTTGCGCCACCCAGCAATTTCCCAAGCAAACTTATACCACATTCCCCTCAAGATTATTCACTGTACTGCACCAGAATCAGTATTGCGCGATCGCATAAATACACGTCAAGATGATATCTCAGATGCCACGGCTGATTTAATTGCCCAACAACAGGCTAATACGGAATCTTTTACCCCAGCAGAACAAGCTTATGTAATTAAGATCGATACTTCTGAAGCTGATTGGCAAACAAAGCTAGACTCCACAACGTGAGTTAGGAATTCGGAGTTCGGAGTTCGGAGTTCGGAGTTCAGAGTTCAGAATTATAGTCTTTTAAAGTTACATTCTCCCGACGCTAACTGCAAGCAGTATAGCGCAGGCTTCCCTAGACTCACGACCAGGTATTCCTACGTAGTACTTACAATAAAAGGCGATTAAGCTCCGCGTATCCTTCGGATCACTTTCTTTGAATTTTCTTAATTTCAGCTTTTTTTATGAAAAATTTATAACTCCTAACTCCGAATTCCGAATTCATGTTTTGTTAAGTAATATTACAAGATTGCAGAGACTTTATGTTTAATCCAGATAGCTATAAAGAGCAGCTTACAAAGAAATATTTGTAGGTAACTAAGCGCGATCGCTCTTAACAATTTCCTCTAGCTCGGGGGCGATCGCTTTTTTCCAAAAACACTACTCGAGTAAAGTTAGTTTGGGAGTATTAGCGATGATTTCAACTTGCCGGAGCGATAATACCCATCATCAAAAAACAATCGGAAAAATTACAGGTCAGAAAAATGAAAATTTTTCTCAAAGTAGTTTTCAAAACAATATTCGGTCTAGTAGTTTAAGTAACGATATTTTTGTAAGTCGTTCTGGACAAGCGAAAATTAATAATTTGGATAGTTGCCGAACCCTGGGTGACTGCGACTTTATTGTGTTTTAAATTTTTTTACTCATATTTTAATTACGTGGAAAGTGAAGCCATGCCCGAAGGGCTGATCGCGTTTAATATTTTTATCACTTAAGATAAACAAAATCTTTTTCTAATGAGGAACATAGACCGACTTTTGGTCTATTTCCGACAAAGTCTGGTGCATATTTTCAGATCCTGGTGCCTATAGCTTATTTAAGCTATTTAACATAAGCGAGATTTTAAATTCTTGCTCTTTATAGCGATCGCCAATCAAAAATCAAGTACTAAATTTTACTATCAAGAGGAGAACACAATCATGAGTTCAGAATTGGAAACATGTCTCACAAAAGCAATCTCTGAATTTAAAGTCAGAGATATGTTAACTAAGTTCGGCTTACCAGAAGATGCAGAAGTTAAACTTAAGATGTATTTTGGTGAAAATTCTCAAGCTGCTGCAACTTGTCCAGTACCATCAGCAACTGAAAAGAAAAGAACTTCATCTCAAACAAGTTCTGTTAAAGAGTTTAAAAATGCTTTAACAGAAAAATTTATGAATCCAGCTATCATTGAAACTGAACTAGGAAGCTTTCTTCCCGACGAAAAAACATTGACTCTCAAATTTAACGATCAAAACAACAACTCGATAACAGATTTAATTACTGTAATGGGATGTAGACCTGGTAATTGTGGTCGACCTTGGTGTGGTGCATTCTTGGTAAGTTAAGAAAATTAGTTGCTAAGCTCCTTATAAACCCTCTATTATGACTTTGAGATCAAACCTTGATTTTCATAGGCTGAATCAACGTATTTTCTTTAAAAATCCCTATAGTTATGAAAGAGGGTTAAAGTAAGTAGGCACAATGTCAATTATTAACAATATATGTGGAGCGGGAGTTGTATTGACTACCTGCTTTTTGTTTGCCTCTATAGGCAACGCTCAGCCCGTTCCTGATGTAACCTTACCCAATAATTCTGAGGTTAATTTAGAAGATAGAACTTATCAAATAAGTGGTGGAACTGTAGCTGGAGAAAATTTATTTCATAGTTTTGAAAGCTTTTCTGTTCCTATAGGCACAGAAACTATTTTCAATAATAATTTGGCTATTCAAAATATTCTTACTCGGGTTACAGGTAATTCAGTATCTAACATAGACGGCTTGTTGGGAACTATGGGTAGTGCCAATCTATTTTTCTTAAACCCTAATGGCGTTATTTTCGGCTCAAACTCTAGCTTAGATATTGGTGGTTCTTTTATTACTACTACTGCAGATAGCCTGCAATTTGAAGATGGTATCGAGTTTAGTGCCAGCAATCCCCAGACTTCTCCCCTATTAACTATTAGTATTCCTGTCGGTTTACAGTTTGGTAGCCAGGTGGGGGATATTAGTATTCAAGCAGCTTCTCTTGATTTAGGTTTGAATCAACTTAAAACTTTTGCTTTGGTTGGAGGTAATTTTAACCTAGAGGGAGGAAGCATATTTGCTGACGGTAATATTGAGCTAGGAAGCGTTGCTCGTAATAGTCAAGTAAATCTAATTCCTATAGAAACAGGATGGACCTTAGATTATGAAAATGTAGAAAATTTCCAAGACATTAGCTTTGGTCAAGCCGCAACTGCGGAGGATAGAGCATTAGAGTTTCCTGTAGCTTTATTTACTAATAAATTGCAGATTCAGGGAAAAAATATATCCCTACTAGCAGGAAAACAGTTCATTATTCTGCAGAACGCTTCTATATCAGCTTCTGACACTCTGAAAATTTCTGGTTCAAATCAAGAAACGGCTCAAATAGCTGGAGATGCTCCCAATTTTAGTCAAATAACTGGCGAATCTGCCGACGAGAACAATGGTGGAGATTTATTGATTGATACTGATAGATTAATTATTCGGGATGGGGGGCAAATTACGTCGCAGGTATCAGGAACTTTCAACCTCGATGGAACAGATATTACCCCTGCCACTGGCAATGGTGGTGATGTGATCATCAATGCCTCAGAATCTATAGAATTAGTCGATGAAGACTCTGGAATATTTTCTTCTTCAGCAGGATTTGGCTTAGCAGGAAAAATAACTATCAATACAAAAGACTTATCGATTAGCAATGGAGCAATTATAACTGCTGAATCTACTGGAGCAGATCTTGTAGGGAGAGCTATAGCAACAGGACTTGGAGGAGAAATTGAGATTAATGCCTCTGAATCGATTAGACTAAATGGCGGTTTTATCTCTTCTAGCACTAGTGGTCTAGGGGATGATGCGGGGAGTTTGAGCCTGAAAACCGATCGCCTCAGTATTTTAGATGGTTCAGAAATTAGCGTTAGTGCTTCGGGATCTGGACTAGCAGGAAATTTAGAGATTACAGCAAATTCTATTAATCTCGATCGCAGTTCTCTAAATGCTGAAACTAGAGTAGGCGATCGCGGTAATATCACTCTGAATAACACAGATACTCTGTTACTTCGCAACAATAGCCAAATTACTACCAATGCAGCGGAATCAGCGACAGGAGGAGATATTACGATTAGCTCAGAAGGTATTGCTCTTTTAGACAATAGCGACATTACCGCCAAAGCAGTTCGCGGACAAGGGGGCAATATTCAAATTACTACTCAGGGTATTTTTCAAGAGCCTGATAGCGAAATTACAGCTGCTTCTGAATTAGGGATTGACGGCACAATTACGATTAATAATCCCGATGTCGATCCCGCTTCAGGGGTTTTTGAATTATCTGATATTCCTGTTGATGCTGAAGCAATTTTAGCTCAAGATATTTGTAAATTCCAGGACGAAAAGATTGCTAAGGGTAGTTCCTTTATTATTACTGGACGGGGTGGCTTAACTCCTACATCTGAAGAATCTTTAGGGAATCGCGATCGTATTGTTAACTGGGCAAGTCGCGACGATCTCGAAGTTAGCAAAAATGGAGCGGTGGGAATACGCCAACGAGCCGAAAAAGAAAGCGTCAATAAAAAATACCCTGAAATCAAACAATCTCAAGGGTTAGTGGTAGCATCCGATGGCAGTAAGTGGTTAACCGCCAATGCACCGAACACCATTCTTCAAAATTTCCCAACCGTGCATCCAGATTGTCAAAGCTAGAATCACAAGCAAAATGCTTATTTTCCAACTACAAGTAACTAAATGTAACAAATTGCAGAATACCTGGTTTTAGAACTGATAGCTCTAAAGAGAACAAAGATTATGGGGAATAATTTTTGATGAATGCATTATGACAAGTGTTAAAAATTCGGCGATCGCTCTAAATATTTCTTTTGGCTCTGGAGAGATCCGAAGGGTATACGGAGCGTAATCGCCTTCTTAAAAATTGCTGTAAATTAAGTTATGTATAGTTTTGATTAACTGGTTAGATAAACTGTATCATTTTTGCTGTTACGACCTACGTTACAAATAACACCAAATCTAAATTTTAGGGAAAAAACATGAGTTCTATCAATCATCAAAATGGATTAGATCCTAAAATTATAAAAGTTTTTCAAGGTATTAATAAAAATCTAACTGAAGAGCAAATTAGACTTATTGTTGATTATTTAAATCCTAAACCAATTATGTTATTGGGACAAATAATCAATCTGCGTTATGAGGAAAATGGTAATAATCTTGTAGAAATTACAATACAAGATAACTATATCGGTAATATATTTGTTCTTTCAGATAATCCTGATGCAGAAAGCAAATATAACACTCTCAAAATAATCAATCTAAAAGATTTTCAATTAAGGTTACAAGAAGGATTTAATTATCACTTTGTAGTGATAATTTCTTATAAAGATAACAGAATAGTATCTTTAGAAATCATTAAACAGATTCAAGAACCAAGAGTATTATTCTCAAGTGTAGGACCCCCCAGTGGAGGACCAACTTGTCCTTATGGTCCTCCTCATTGTTAATAAATGCATTAATTTTTAATCCATACTTTACATTTATGATTTAAATTTGAATACACAAAAAAAATTATGTTTTGTACTTAAATATAGCTAATAAAGATCACACAATCAACTTTTTAAAATAAATTAAATTGAATGAATTAAACTCAGTTTTCCGACTCCATCTAAATTCACATTAAAAATAAAAATAATATTTTTTTAGAAAAATTGTGAAATTTTCTGTTATCAGTTTTTACGTTTTAGTCTATTTCTTAATCAGCTTATTTGTTAGTAATAATAAGTTGGTAACAGCTCAATCTATACAACCTGACGGTACAACACCTACTCAACCGACAAGTTGTTCTGGAGATTGTTTGATTAAAGGTGGATTGCAACATGGAAATAATTTGTTTCATAGTTTTGTTAGATTTAACGTTGATGTTAAAGGAACAGTTTTGTTTCAAGATCCTGGTGTAGCAAATATCTTAAGTAGAGTTACGGGCAATGAAATTTCTGAGATATTAGGAACTCTTGGAATCAATGGTGGAGATGCCAATTTATTCCTGGTTAATCCGAATGGAATAATATTTGGAGTAGATTCCCACTTAGATTTGAATGGTTCTTTTTTAGCTACTACTGCAAATATGATTAGGTTTAACGAACAGGGCTTGCTAAATACTTCTCCGAATGAGATTCCTCTATTGACTATCAACCCTTCTGCGCTATTATTTGCCACCGGAAATAAAGGAGTTATCCGCAATGAATCAATTGCTGCTGCAGGAAAAGATCTTTCTGGTTTTGAAACCTTTGGTCTTCGAGTTCCTAATGGAAAAAGCTTATTGTTAATAGGTGGAGATATAATTTTTGATGGTGGAATATCAAATGCTTTTGGAGGTAGAGTAGAATTAGGTGGATTGGCTGAAGCAGGAGAGATTAAGCTTAATTTTTCGAATATTGACGAGCAAACTTTGAGCCTTAGTTTTACCGATCAGTTTCAAAAAGCAAATGTATCCCTTACTAATGGATCTGGTGTTAGCGTGCCTTCTGAACAAGGAGGCAACATTGTTATCAATGCCCAGAATTTGACTATTTCTGAAGCAAGTTTTGTATTTACTGGTATTGGATCAAATTTAGGAACTTTCGACAATCAAGCAGGAAATATAACTCTTAATGCCACAGAAAAACTGGAAATAAAAAATGAAAGCATCGTTATCAATCAAACATCATTAGGAGCCATAGGGAATGGAGGTGATATAAACATTAATACGGAATCACTTTTCGTTAGCAATAATAGTTTTCTTCAAACAGCAACTTTTGGTATTGGAAATGCTGGTAATATCAAGATCAATGCACCTAATGGAATGATTGAAATTAGAAGTACTTCACGAATTAATACAAATGTTGCTTCTAATGGAATAGGTAGAAGTGGAAATATTAAAATTGTTGCTCAAGAAATTTCGCTAAAAGATAAATCTATTGTAGATGCCAACACTCTAGGACAAGGAAATGCAGGAAATATAGATCTATTCGTGGAAGAAGATATAGACATTGCTTCTGAGAGTCGTATTTTTAGCGGTGTAAACCCAGAAGCAGTAGGAAATGCTGGGCAGATTAATATAGAAGCAAAAAATATCTCTCTTAATAGTGGTTCAATATTGATAGCTAATGTTTTAGGAAGCGGTACAGGTGGTGATATTTCGTTAAATATTATTGATACATTTAATATTAGTGGATTTGGCACAGATGGTTTTTCCAGTGGTATTGTTACCACAACAGAAGCAGGAGGTGAAGGTCAAGCAGGAAATATTTCAGTTAATACAAGTAGTTTTAAAATTGTTGATGGCGGGCTTGTTAGTTCTCAAACTTTTAATGAGAGTAATGGCGGAAATATTTTCATCAATGCTAATACCTTTTCAGCTATTAATGGTGGACAAATAGTTACTTCGTCAGATAGTTCTGGTAATGCTGGTAATATAGATATCCAAGTTGCCGACAATCTTTTGCTCTCAGGCAATGATCCTAATTTTGCTAATCGACTTGCTGAATTCGGTGATTTATTTGTTGGCAATGAAGCCCCAGGAAATAGTGGACTATTTGCTAATGTTCGTTCAGAAGCTTCAGGTATCGGTGGTGATATCCAAGTTACAGCAGGACATTTAGATATTCAAGAAGGTGCAGAAGTTAACGTTAGTTCTACAGGTACAGGAGAAGCAGGAAGCTTAAACATTGAGGCTCAAAATGTAACTTTAGACCGAGGAAGTCTCACTGCAGAAACTAGAGTAGGAGAACAAGGTAATATCACCCTCAATAACGCAGATACTCTGTTGCTTCGCAATAATAGCCAAATTACGACCAATGCCGCCGAATTAGCTACTGGAGGAGATATTTTCATTAGCTCTGATGGCATTGCTCTTTTAGACAATAGCGACATTACCGCCAAAGCAGTTCGCGGACAAGGGGGCAATATTCAAATTACTGCTCAGAGTATTTTTCGAGAGCCTGATAGCGAAATTACAGCTGCTTCAGAGTTAGGTATTGACGGCACAATTACGATTAATAGTCCCGAAGTCGATCCCGCTTCAGGGGTTGTTGAATTATCTGATGTTCCGATTGATGCCGGTGCCATATTTGCTCAAGACCTCTGTAAATTTCAGGACGAAAAAATTGCTAAGGGTAGCTCCTTTATTATTACTGGGCGGGGTGGTTTAACTCCCACATCCGAAGAATCTTTAGGCAATCGCGATCGCATTGTTAACTGGGCAAGTCGCGACGATCTCGAAGTCAGCAAAAATGGCGTAGTGGGAATACGCCAACGAACCGAAAAAGAAAGCATAAATAAAAAATACCCTGAAATTCAACAATCCCAGGGGTTAGTAGTAGCATCCGATGGTAGTACTTGGTTAACCGCCAATGCACCCAACACAGCTCCCCAAAATTCCCCAACCGTGCATCCAGACTGTCGAACTTCAGAATCGAAAAATTAAGTTTGCTGCCAAGTTTGGTATCTCTTTTTAAGATCAAAGTCTGCTATGGTTTTTTTTGATAACAATGAAGCTCAGATACAATCATTGTTTAACAGCAGCAGGTTACTAAATGTAACAAAATGCAGAATAACCCACAATTGCCCAGATAAGTCTAAAGAAAACATGATCAAAGGGGATAATTTAGAGGAAAGCATCGAATAATGCTTGAAATTTAGCGATCGTACCGAATAGGGGGAGAGCCGAGATACGTGTAAAATAGTGCAAGATAACCCTCAAAAACTTGCTCTGCATAAGTTTCATAAACATGAAAACTTAAAACCTATAATGTCCAATTACCCCCATCAGGAAGAGTCGTATCGCATAAAATAGCACCAGCAATTCTAGGGTTATCAATTCCTCCAGGGAGATCTATTTTGGATTTACTTAAATCTACACCAGTTAAATTTGCTCCAACCAAATAAGGAGGTCCAAAAACTGCTCCTTGAACACAAGCATCAGTCAAATCAGCATTCCTAAAAGCACATTCTTGAAGATGAGCTTTTCTAAAATTGGCTTCGATCAAAATAGCATTATTGAACCCGCTCTCATCTAAAATAGCATTACTTAAATCTGCATTACTCAAGTTAGCCCCTTCCCATCCAGTCAGAGAAAGATCGGCATTACTCAAATTGATTCCTCTAAGATCGCAATCACTAAAATCGAGTTCTCGTAAAGAGACCCCAGAAAAATCTCTTTCCCCAGCAGCATACCTTTCAAGCAATTCTTCAGCAGTCATGATGCAATTCTCTTGTTTCTATCTTTTATTTATTTGCCCTAATCAGTCCAAAAACTCTCAAATCTAGAAGGATTTAGTTGAGTGTAACGAACGGTATGCTGAATATTTCGATGTCCCAAATAATCCTGAATCGCTCTGGTATCATGTCCGTTGGTTGCCAGATAGTAACCACAGGAATGACGCAGCTGATGGGGATGCACTCGACCTTCAATTCCCGCCAATCTTCCTGCCCTAGCAATAATATGACGAATCGAACGAGTAGACAGAGGTGCTTTGCGCTCGGAGACAAAGACATACTGGGTGTCGGGATAATCTCTCTTTAACTGTCTTAAAGCTCTTAACTCAGGAGAACGAAGGGGATGTACGCTATGATGACCGTGTTTGACTCTTTGAACCTCTAGATAGCCAGAAACTAGGTCTACTCTCGACCATTTAAGAGCTACTAATTCTGCCGTCCGCAGACCGTGACGAAACATTAACAGAATCATTGCAGCATCCCTTACTCTATTCCTACCGAAACTCTTGGCAGCTTTTATCAAAGCTTTGACCTCTGACGGACGCAAATATTCCCTTTCTCCCTTCGAGGGCTGTTTGATTGGAGGGAGATTTTTTAACTTTGCCGAAAAAGAACCTGGAGCAGTTATTTGTAGCATAGGTAAACACCTCATGCTGCGGTCTATGCCTTAATGATACTTTGCCGAGAATGATGTCTTTTAGGCAAAGTAATGTTTCGTAGCACGAATAAAGGTCAAATCAATGCTGTAATCTCAATTTAAGTTAGTTGAGTTTATCTGTGGAGGCGATCGCTATTACCGTAATTAGTCGAACTGCCTATCCTCAGTTCAAGCGTTATCCATCTAACAAAGAACTCCACGAACTTTACACCCCAACAGTTGAAGAAATAAAGTTTGTCACCAGTCGCACCAGAAGTAAAACGGGTTTCTTGGGATTAATGGTAATGCTCAAATCCTTTCAAAGATTGGGCTATTTCACTCATCCAGAATTAGTACCCCAGCCAATTATTATTCACCTCCGCACCTGTCTTCGGCTAAATTACCAAGTCTCTCCCGTTCCTTCTCTACGGTCGATTCGCTACTATCAAGAAGCCATTAGAGAATATCTGAATATCAGTCCCTACAATAATCGGGGTCAGGAATTAGCAGCGATTGCGATTAGGGATGCAGCTTTTGTTAGAGATCATCCCGCAGATTTAATTAACGTCGCCATTGAAGAGTTGGTGAGACAACGCTATGAATTGCCAGCCTTCAGCACTCTCGACCGTTTAGCCTGTCATATTCGCTCGATTGTAAATACTCGTCTGTTCAAGCGGGTAGCCCGCAAATTATCCCCCACTGACAGGCAGAATATAGATGGCTTGCTAGTTCCCGATTCAGTTGAGAATACTAATGCCAATCTTAATCTCCTTAAATCTCCTCCCAAAAGTCACAAACTCAAGTACATCAAAGAACTACAGGATAAGTTCGATACCATGATGCTGATAGGAGATGCCCAGAAATTACTCTCATTTATCCCCGCTACCAAAGTTAAATCCTTCGCTGCGATTATATTGACCCTTTATTCGATGATGTGGCGGAATGGAAGTTAATCCAGACCCACTGGCAAGATCTAATGCGGGTGGTACTGTCGATTAAAGCGGGAAAACTTTTACCTTCAACTGTTTTAAGGAAGTTGGGTAGTTATAGTCGGAAGAACAGGTTGTATCAGGCTTTTCGAGCTTTAGGTAAAGTTATACGTACTATGTATCTGCTGCGATTTATTTCCGATCGCGCTTTGCGTCGAGAGGTTAATGCCTGTACTAATATCGTTGAGAGCTATCATCATTTCTTGGACTGGCTGTTCTTTGGCAAAGATGGCGTAATTACAGACAATGACCCCGTAGAACAAGAAAAGCGGTTGAAGTATTTAGATTTGGTGGCTAGTGCGGTAATTCTCCAGAATACGGTAGATATGACTGGTGTAATTCGTTCTTTGAGTGCAGAGGGATTTAAGATTAATCGTCGGATGTTGGCAACTATGAGTCCTTATACCAACCGCAATCTCAAACGGTACGGGGATTACGTGGTGGATTTGAAGAACATTCCCCAACCATTTGAGGGGGCGATTAACCTGCCAGTAGATATTTTTGAAAGTCAGTCAGAGTAAGCTTTTGAGGGAGATGTTGCACTATTTTACATGTATCTCGGCTCTCCCCCGAATATTAACCTATAGCCTATAACTTTGAATTCCGAACTTTTTTTGCATCCATCATTTCAAAATTAGCAGACTACTACACGTCTCAACCCGTCATTTTAAAATTGACAAAAAACTAGGACGATCCGAAGGGTACACAGAGAGTAATTGCTTTCCTGACAATTATTATTGCCGAAATATTCATTGAATTAATTATCGTGGGCTATCGAAATAATATGGCTTATCAAAAACTTTTTTGCTATTTAGGGCTTAGTGCGATCGCAATACTAGGAAGTGGATTGCCAGCATTCTCAGAAGAGACTGAAAATGCTAGACCGCCATTTGAAGTAGGACTCGTGCCTCCAGCTCCTGCAAAATCTACAGCTCCTGTAACACCTCCAACAACAGGTAATGACTGTGGTCTAAAAACTAAGCAAAATATAGAAAATCGCAGCCAAAGAGTCGAACTATTTTATTATCGAAATGCAAAAAATATAGTTAACCTATTAGGTCAAATACCTCTAGAAGAAGGTTGCGCGATCAACTTACCACTAAATTCATTTCAAGCTGGACAGGGAGTTGGACGTGGAGGGGGCAATATCCTATCACTCTACGGTACTCAAGAATATATCGATGATGCTCAAAGATTTATTGCTTCCCTCGATCTTCCGTTACCTGGAATTAATCTGCAATTGTGGGGAGTTCAAATTTCAAGTAAAGACTCTGAAAAGCTAGCTAAAACTACCTCTAAAGTACGCTGGCGCATCTCGGAAACTCAAAGACTATTAAGAGATACTTTGGCTCTGATTCAAGGAATTTCACAAGTTACTTTGCAAAATTTAGATCCCAACTTTGAGGTAGATACTGAATTTACCGACTCACGGTTCGCTTAAATCAAAGATGGCTAGAAAAATAAAACAGCTCAACTGTATGCTGAGAAAGAAGTTGAAAGAATAGAGAGACCAACCCGTCTTGAAAGGAACTAACTCAGAAAGAGCAGATGATCTTCCTCTAATTATTCATTGGCTAAAGCAAATGGAAATAGCATCAATAATTGATCGAGAGCTACCTGTTCCTCATGGGAATCGAAAAGGATTAAGCTACGGTCAATTATCAGTCCTATTTCTAAGTTATGTAGTGAGCCAATCAGACCATCGATTATGTGCCGTAGAACCATGGGTAGAAAAACATCGGCAAACCTTAGAAATAGCAACAGGATGGAACATTGGGGGCAAAGATGCCACAGATGACCGACTAGCTGACTTATTAAGTGTCATCGGTTCATCGGAAAATCAAGGGCGAGAGAAAGTAGCAATTCAATTGGGACAAAGCACAATACGAGCTTATGAATTACCAACGGACAAAGCCAGAAGCGATACCACAAGTTTTAGTGTCTATCATCAGCCCACAAAAGAAACAGAAGGAACTAACTTGCTGAATTTTGGTTATAGTAAAGACCGCCGCCCTGATTTGGTTCAATATCGTCAAATGTTAGCTACTCTCGACCCCATGGGAATGCCTCTATTGGGAGCTACATTATCAGGAAATGGAACAGATGAATCTCATTATCTACCAACATGGCAACAATTGGTGGAGATTATTGGTCACAAAGATTTCTTGTTTCTCGCCGATTCTAAAGGCTCTACTTGGAATAATCGGGGGAAAATTAATCAACAAGGAGGAATTTACTGTTTTCCGCTAGCGATGCATCAGCCTCGTCCCAAACTGTTATCGCAATGGGTGGCTAATCCACCAACAGCAGTGCAAGAAATTTGTCTCAACTCCGAAGCCGAGTCAGAATCTCCCATTGGTAAGGGTTTTGAAGTTCCGTTGGGCAGTCTCTGGTATGAAAAAGAACATCAAAAGTGGCATCGTTGGTCAGAACGATGGTTAGTGGTTTGTTCTTATGCTTTACAACAGCGTCAACTTAAAAGCTTGTCAGCTCGTCTGAGTAAAGCGGAACTTGCCCTAGAAAAACTCGCTAAAAAACCACCACAAGATGAGGTAGCTCTACAAACCAAAGTGGAGACTATTCTGAAACGTTATCGAGTTACGGGGCAGATCTTAACTGCGATTGAGAAGAAAATTGGCTATCAAAAAGTTTATCAAGGTGCTGGTCGAGGAAGTAAGAATCGTCCCTCTCGTCGTGTTCGTCAAACTACTCTTTCCTTGACTTATCAACGTTGTGAGACCGCTATCACCCATCAACAATCCATCGCTGGTTGGAGATTGTATGTAACTAATGCTAATTCACAGCGTCTTTCTCTTGAGCAAGCTGTTAACTCTTATCGGGAGCAATGGCAACCTGAAAGAGGTTTTCATCGTTTTAAACGAGGTCGTCTTCCCGCTTTACCCATCTATTTTCAAGATGAAGAACGGATTCGAGGGCTGATGTTTTTACTAACGATCGCCCTGACTCTGTTTACCTTGATGGAATTTGTGGTTCGTCGCCAACTAGCGGTGACAAAGCAATCACTTCCTGGACTTTATTCAGGCAATCCCAAGCGCACTACTTTTCGTCCCACTGCTGAACAATTGCTAGCTGCTTTTGGCGATCTAACTTTGTATCTTTATCCTGATGGCTCTACTGAAATTAGTTCTCTTAATTCTCTTCAAAGACAGATTTTAAATCTGATGAAGATTCCTGAATCGATTTACATTCTTCCCCAGCTAGTTCCTGATTGACTCCAATCCAGCAAATAATTGCTGTGACTTGATTCTATCCTCTTTATTTGATTCAATGCATTTTATTTAAGCGAACCGTGAGTACCGATATTGCAAAGCAATTAGGGTATGAAGATGCGATCGATGGTTTAGGAGGTGAATCATCGATATTAGAAGTTTTTTTGGTTGGTAATACCGTAAAAAAAGAACAAAGAGTTAAATTTTATAATAGTTTATACAATTCTCTTGTCGGACAGATGAAGGAAGATAATCAAGCAAATAGCGAAGTGCAAAATTATTCTCCTCTTAAGCCGTATCTTGATGAACTTAAAAATGATATAGATCGTCCTCCCTTTGAAAGAATTTTTAGATCCCGCGGACTAAAACCTGATTGCATTCAACCTCATAATTATGAAAAGCTTAAACAGCAAGAGGAAAATAGAGAGCTAAAATGCAAACAATGGGAGTGGAAGAAAGATACAAAAATTCCTCTGGTAGATATAACTGCTAATTTTGAGAGAAAGGTATTACTAGAATTTGCGTTTTATTATGCTGATTTTATCGAAAACCCCAATAATTTTGACCCACAAGAGCTGAAAAGAACTGCTGATAACCTTAATAAACTGCTTCAGACAACATCCGATCTTCTTCAGAAAGATATCGAAGATTTATTTATCAAACCAACTCTGGCAATGATTCAACAAGAAGTTGGTGATAATAAAGGCGTAGATTTTGCTCAAGTAGGTAGGAGTACTATCTCTACTCTCGATGGTGTTGAGACGCAAATTAGCACCAGCTCAACTAGTGGTTTCCAAATACCTCAGTCTCAAGATTTGGGTGAATTGTTAGCCAGAGCCGAAGAACTCCAAAAGTTAATTGGAGGTTTTATCCCTACGGAAACGTCACCAGGTGCTTCAGAAGCTAGTGAAATAGTTAAAGTTGCTCCACTGCCTTCATCCCAAGTCATAGCTTTAGCTGTTGCAGCATTAGAGCAAAAATCTACCCCAGTTGAAATAGAAACAGGTACAAGCCTGTCCTTTACCCCTGGCATCTCACGAAGTTTAAATTCAGCCGAACTTAACATCAATTTAACAGTCGCCGATCCTACGATTAAGCCCACAGCAGAAGAAAACGTACTTTCAATATCCCGCATTGGCAAACAGGAATTGCATACTACTGTCTATACTCAAGCTTTAGATTTTTTCGATCTTTCTACCTTTACTAGTCAAGCTACATTAGATGGTGGACGTACCCCAATTCCGATTATTGGTAATATTTGGAATGCAATATTTGGTGCTATTCCAGTGTTTGGTGACTTGTTTAGTATCTCAAATGGAAATCAGAATGTACTTCATGAAAGCTTGATACTAACTAACTCCTTTATTACGCCCACACCTTTAAGCTTAGGAAATCTCTATTCACCTAATGATGCCATGCCTCCTTTCAAAGAAGAAGGTTTCTGCACACAAGTAGTAAATCTAAATGAATATTTTAACTCTCTCTCTCCAAGTCAATCTATTGCTGGAAAACCATCTTTCCCTATTACTAAAAATATTGAAGCTCGCTGTCCAGATATATTCACAATAGAAAAAGATTTAAATTTGGAGTATAAATCTTCAAATTAGAAGTAATAGATAAGCAATTGAAGTATTGTTTAGGAAGTACTTATCTGCTTCAAAAATTATGACAACCCCAATTACTTGAAACATTTCATGGTTAATTTTGATTCTATAAAAGGTTCAAATACTAAAGTCGCCTTTCATCCTCAACCTAAAGGTGTTATCCAGTTTGTTGGAGGCTTTATTTCTGGTTCTTTCCCACAAATTTCTTTTAAACATCTTTTTCAGCATTTATACGAGGCAGGTTATTCACTGATTGTTTATCATTTTCCATTTCATCCATTGCAATTTAATCATTGGTCGGTAGCTATTGAAATCTTAGATGATTTATACAAAGTACGTTTTGAAATTATCAAGAAGTTATTTTGCACTACAGTTAGCGATCGCCAATTAAATTTTTATACCGATGATAGTAACTATTTTTGGTTAGGTTACAGTTTGGGATGTAAATACATCTTATTACTGGAAATTCTTAGTGATGATTATGAGAGATTTCAACGAAGGGATGAAGTCTTAAGCTCGTGTTTAAGTAAAAAAGATTTTAAGAAAACACAAAAAGATATAGAAAGAGCCGATCGCAATCGAGAGGAAGCTATCAATAGCATTTCAGACCTACTTGGAAGATCGTGCCAAATAAATCCGTTTATCAAAGATCAACCGAGTTTATTGGTAGCTCCTGAAATTAATAACACAGTACAGATAGCTAACCAATATATTAGTTTGTTTAGTTTCTGGGATTTCCCAAGTCTAGATACAATACAGTGTCTAATCACAGCTAGTACAGAAATTTTCAACTTAATGGGATTAATTTCCTTCAATCGTGACACAATTGCCAAAGATGACGTTGAATTTTTAAAGCGTCAACTGCAAAATCGAACATTTAAACCTTTACTCCACAAAGTATTTGAAGGAACACATAATGAGCCACTGGAAAGTAATGTTGAGAATTTAGTATCTTGCATCAATCTAATCCTACAAGAACTAAGACAACGTCAACGTTACGGCATAGCAGGAACTGTTGAATGTGAAACTTGAGCAGTGAATAGTGATAATATTTGAAAGCACAAACTGTCATGATATAGCCGTACAAAGTTACGTTAGGACAAGTTTATTTGATTGCTCGTAAGTAATGAGTAACGAGTAACGAGTAATGAGTGTCCTAATAAAAGTTCGTAGTGCTATACTATTGGCTTATGCTTGCGTTTCCATTCAGCAATGCCCGAAAAACTAATCAACCTCAGTAACTTTTCCTCAACAAACAACATTTTCAGTATTCTTTGCGCATCATCCTGAATCACTGATTCAAGCGTTTCACATTTTTCCAGCTTGTACCGTCTTCTATGCTGTTTTCGATTGAAGCGTATCGAAGATCCGCTTCATCAAAAATAACATTAGTCAGATTGCAGTCTAAGAATGATGTACCCAGCAGACTAGCATTACGAAAAGTTGCTCTACTTAAATTTGCCTCGTAAAATTCTGCCGCAAAACAATCAGTATTGTCAAAATTAGCATTTTTTGCTTCTACACGATGAAATTCAGCTTCATTTAAATTCGCACCCCTAAAGTCTACAGCAGTCAATTTAGACTTGTCGAAGATAGTGCCGTAGAGATTGCAATTTACAAATTTACATCGAGCAAATACCGAACCAACAACATCAATATTTGAAAGATTAAGTTGACTAAAATCAAAATCTTCGATTATGTACGCTGACAAATCTACACTCTCCCCTGGTTTCCCCTTAGAAGTTTGATAGAGAGATAGTTTTTCTAGAATAGAATTTAAGGCATCGTGAGCCAAAAATTCAAGTTCTTTTTTCCTTTTCACCGTTATTTTCTCCTATTTCATCATGATTCTTCTGTTTCGACTCTATGAAGACGACTTTTTTGGTCATCATCTAAATTACTGTCAAGCCAACTGTTTAGTTCTTGGCAATCTTCGTCAGTAAGTTGTAATTAATAAAGTACTAATTATTGCAACTTTAGATTTCATGATTCGTTTCTCCTTAATTAGATTCATTTAAGTTAATCGTAGAGATTCGACTAAGGAAAAACATCTGAAAAACGTCTTGATTCTTCCCTCAACGAAAGGGATAACTACCTTCCAACTTTCGTTGATTTGTTGAGTATATTAACCTAAGACTAAAGTTACCAAACTAAAATATTTATAGTAACCAAAATGATCAATCTAAGAAAATATATGCGAAGTATTCATAGATATAGTCATTCCAAATAGCAACCAGATGATTTTCAGAAAAAGTAGCATAGGGGAGCCGTAAGTTTGGCGACGTAAGCAAGTAGCAAGTAATATTTTAGTCTGCTGCTAAGCTTTAATTAAAGTTGTGGCGATGAGTAAGATGATCATCACAATTATAGGAGTCATAATAGTTTAATGATTTAGTTGGTTGTGTTGGTATGAAGCTTTTACCAAATCTTTATCACCTGTGGCGATAGTATTGAACAATTCCAATTACCCTGATAGCGATCGCGTAGCCTGGACGGAGTCCAATCGCCCTTCGGGCAGTGGCAAAGCCAATCGCACGATCGCGCCCAAGCTTACCCTCACAAACTAAATCATCCTTTTTATCTGTTCTCTTTTCTGACTGATTGAATTTTAGATAAAGAGTAAAACCTAGGAGATAGTTAATTCTTGATCGGGAATACTATAGTGAGCGCGAAGTGAAAGCTCTGCTGTAATAGTGACGTGTTCTTTTTTTATCGTGAGATATTCGCTATAGTCAGCGATGGTATCTAAGTCAACAAAGTTTAAAGTAGTTTCAGCGATCGCCCAAAAGAGAAAATTAGTGCATAATTTTTGCCATCTAATTGTCATCTTTATCACCTCCTTTGTCTTGTAGATTTTGGCGTAAATCTATAATTCGGTTTCATGAGACGTAAGTTGATGCAATATAAGTTGTGTCAACTATATAAGAAACCTTTTATGCGCGAAATTCTTTTTTTTTACCCAGATCTGATAATTTTTGATTTGAAAGATGGGGTTAAATTGAATCTCTCAAATTGTTACTGCTGCATTTAAAAACTATTAAAGTGTATGAAATTATTCGTACTCATAATTTCAATCAAACGAAGCTGAAAGGCTCCAGTTAATCCAGCTGATATCATCTTTGTTAGTAAATTTGAAATCTTTACAATACTGTCAAAGCCGAAAGTTGTAATTAATAAAATACTCAAAACTTTACCTTTAGATTTCATGTTTTATTTCTCCTTAATTAAATTCTTTCAATTAAATTAATCTTAGAAATTTAATAGAGAAAAAACATCTGAAAAACGTCTCGAATTCAACCTCAACAAAAGTAATAATCATCGTATAACTTTCGCTGATAAGTTAAGTATTTTTCTCTGTAACTAAAGTCGTAATCCTGGCTGATGGACACATCTCAATCAAAGCTCAATCTTATTGAGCACAATGAAGAGAGCGTATACGAGAAAATAGTAACTGCTCATAATAGTCGGCTTCTGCTCGACGACTAGCAAAACAACGCTGTGGAGTTCGATAGGGTAAGGGCAACAATTGAAGTAACTCTCTGCCTTTGTGAATTGTACCTCGTAGCCATCGCAAGCCGATCTTTAAATAACTCAACCCTCTCGAATAATGAAGATCAACTTGCTGCCTTAATCCTGACAACTCGACTGTAGTTCCCATAATAGTGCTGTAAAGAATAGCTATAGCTACCACTAAATAAAGACGATTCAGTTTTTGAGTATCTCGTAAACGAGAATCAGTTAAACCAAAAATCCCAGATTTGCTATCTAAAAATAGTTCCTCAACACGAAAACGAAAACCATATTGCCACAGAGTCTGAAGAGTAGGAGTTTCATCGGTGATTACTGCCCAGGGTTCGGCAACTGTTTTTGGATAAGCCAAAGCAAGATTAACAGTCTCTATTCCTGATTCCCAAAGTCGAATCTGATGATACATCTTTGCTTCTCCCCGAACAGCCCGTAGCCTAGAAACAGGACAAGCACACCAGCGATGAACACCCCAAATTAGAGTATCACTGGGAATACGAATTGAATAATGCCAAGTTCTCTGTTTTAACCATTTCAAAAGTGCCTGATTGGCAAAACCTCTGTCTGCCAATAACATGACATCACTTTGGTTTCGTAATAACCATGATGCTTTTCTCAGAAGCGGTTGATAAATCTCAAATGCAATTGTGGCGCTGTTATGCTCTGTGACTGACCAGAGAAATGGAATTGCTCGACCACTACAGATAATAGATAAATGAGTCATGCAATATTTATTCCAGAGCATTGTAGTGTCTAAAGCTAAATATATTCTTCCCTTCGACCAGTTGTTGATTGCTGCCATCACTAGAGGAAGATAAATTTTGGCCACTTCCACTTTTTGATTGGTTAAAAAGCGTCCCCAGCGTTTCTGATAGCTTTGAGCTTGAGTAGCTCGGCTCACCACATAGGGTTCCCACTCTGTTAAATGAAGACTTTGACTCAATAACACCCCCATTACCATCCAACTCAACGTAATTAAATGTCTTTTGTCTGAATAATGACTGTGTTGACGCAGATATTGCATTAGTTGATTATAAAGAGGTGGATGTTGAGTCATGATTTTTCACGGGTTTTTCGCCATCTCAGTGTCTCATGATGATTGCCCACTTTTCTACGCTAATCATACTTTTCACCCACTTGTGTCCATCAGCCAGCCACAGGCGGCGAACTATGCGCCTTTGTCTGTCACATGCGGTGTCCGCTGCCCGCTGCATTCCGCAGTTCAAGACTATATTTGAACGACTAACTACTAATAACTAACTACTAATTACTCCTTTTATTTCCCCTTAATTAAATTATTAGTTAGCATAAAATTTCACGTGTTTACCATCTTCCCCTTCTCGGTCAAACTTACCTTTAAAAGCCCAATTAATATAGCCACCATCACCTTGGTTGGTAAATTCACCTTCTCGAAAAATCCAAACACCATAAGGTATGCCATCATAATTTACCGTTTTGTAATCAACTTGATCGATTTGAGAATCATATTCTTGATTCAAGTTAAAAACCATCACGTTGTATTGTTGATCGTAAGCTTGCCAAGTCTCTTGTACCATTGCTTTAACAAATGCGTCACGATTTTCGTCAGTTCCCACTCTTTGCATGATCAGTTCGGCAATTCCTACCGGATCTACTGTACCGGCGGCAGCCTCACCAGCGACACCGGCAGCAGCACCTGCACCCGCCATGAGAGTTTCTTGCTGATTTTGTTGGTTTGTCATATCAACCAAACCTTCATTAGCTGTGGCAACATTACTAAAGCCTAAAGTTGTAACTAATAAAGTACTAACGATTGCAACTGTAGATTTCATAATTTAATTCTCCTTAATCAAATTCTTTTAACTAAATTCATAGTAGAGATTCGACCAGGGAAATACATCTGAAAAACGTCTTGAATCATCCCTCAACGAAAGGGATAACTACCCTCCCACTTTCGCTGATTTGTTGAGTACATTTACTTAAGACTAAAGTCCCCCAAAGTTGATTTCACCAAGGCTGTTGCCTTGGAGGGAATAGGGAATAGGCAACGGGCAACAGTGCTTTTCTGTTCCCGTCTTACGTGGTTTTACTAGCTGTGTGCGATGCAGCGTAGCCCACGCGCTGTTCCCTTGGTCTGAACACATGCGGCGAACCGTCGCCTTTGTCGTCTTTCAAGACGGAAGGAGTTTGGGAGAGGTCTAAATCCTCGCACCATTCTTGTCACTATTCCCTATTCCCTGTTCCCTGTTCCCTTTAATTTGAGATTAATGCAACTTGAATCCCAATTTAAAGGCAACGAGTAACTAAATGTAACAAAATGCAGAATACACTTTAAGCGTCATGATAAGTCTATAGTTCGAGAGTATCTTTTCACTAGAAAGTGCATTAATCACCCTAACGCACTTAATCATCATAGTAATGTAGCTCTTAGTTTTCCCTCAGATATTAGTCTACTGTCCAACAGAGTTATACATGGTGAAGCAAAAAACTTTTATTCATAGATTTAAAGTTACTAAAATACCTTTGCTATCGATAGTTTATTTATTAACAATAACTAAACTGGCTAAAGCACAGGATGTTCCAGAACCTCCAACTCCCCCCTTACCACCTCCAACTCAACCAGAAGAACCAGAGACTCTCCCCTCTTTAGAAGAAATACTCCCCGAACTGGAGAATCAGCCTACACCAGATAATTCAGATACGATCAAAGACATCCTCAATACTGTTTTTGTCAAAAAGTTTGAGATTGTAGACAGTACAGTTTTTACCCCAGAAGAATTAGCAGTAGTTCTCAAACCTTATACTCTGCGTCGTTTGTCGTTTACTGAAATTTTAGCTGCCCAACAGGCGATTGATCGCCTTTATGTTCAGAATGGTTATATTACTTCGGGAACTTTTTTACCACCACAGAAACTCGAAAATGGCATCATCACCATTGAAGTGGTCGAGGGAACTTTAGAGGAAATCAACATTTCTGGTTTAAACCGACTTAATTCTGGCTATGTTCGTAGTCGCCTTGAAATTGCTACTAATGCTCCTTTAAATAGAGATAAACTCCTTAATGCGCTGCAACTTTTACAGTTAGATCCATTAATTGAAAATTTAGCTGCGGAGTTGACCGCAGGAACCAGACAGGGAAGTAGTATTCTGGAGCTTAATCTACAGGAAGCCGATCCTTTTGACTTAACTTTGAGCTTTGATAATTTTCGCGCTCCTAGTGTCGGGACGGATCGCAGAAGTATACAACTAACTCATCGTAATTTACTAGGATTAGGCGATCGCTTTAGTATTGGTTATCTGAATACCGACGGTAGCAACTCCCTCAATGATCTTAACTATACGGTTCCATTTAATCCTTACAATGGTACGCTTAATTTTCGTTTTAGTTTGACAGATAGCCAAATTATTACCTCACCTTTCGATCAGTTTGATATTGAGTCAGAAAACACTAATTACGAATTTACCTATCGTCAGCCTATCTTACAAAAACCCACCCAAGATTTAGCTCTTGGTTTAACTTTTGCCAGAAATAATTCTCTAATCACCTTGGGTGGTGAACCAGAACAGTTATCGCGAGGAGCAGAAGTAGATGGGGAAACTAAAATTAGTGCGCTGCGTTTTTTCCAAGAATATACAAGACGTGATGCTAACCAAGTTTTTGCTTTGCTATCTCAATTTAGTTTAGGTATCGATGTTTTTGATGCCACTATTAATAATAATGAAGAACCAGATAGTAAGTTTTTTGCTTGGCGCGGACAAGCTCAATATCTCAGGCTGCTCAATCCCACTTTTACCCTGTTATTACGCTCGGATCTTCAAATAGCTAATAAAGCCTTAGTCCCAACAGAACAGTTTAGTTTGGGAGGTGGTTTAAGTGTTCGAGGTTATCGTCAAGATGCTTTATTAGGAGATAACGGTTGGTTTAATTCTGCTGAAATTAGAGCCACAATTCTTCGTTTGCCCCAATGGGAAACTACTATGCAACTAACTCCATTTGTTGATTTTGGTAAGGTTTGGAATTCAGATGATTTGGATGATTTGCCATTAGATACTAATACTTTATTCTCTGTTGGTGTTGGGCTACGGTTACAAGTTAGCGATTATTTCGCCGCTCGTTTAGATTGGGGGATTCCTTTAGTAGATCTGGATACGGCAGGGGATAGTTTACAGGAAGAAGGGGTTTATTTTTCCCTCGAATTAAAACCGTTTTAATGATGCGTTTGGTAGGGGCGAACAGCTGTTCGCCCTTACATTAATTATCGAATCGAGATTATGTATAAATTAAACAGATTATTATTATTTATCAGTGCGATCGCCTTAATTTTCTTAATTCAACAGCCACAGATTGTAGTGGCTACCAGCAATCAAACGATTCAATCAATTCAATCAATCGAGCAAGAAGCGCAAGAGCTATATCAACAAAATCAATATTCAGAGGCGATCGCCTTATTAAAAACTGCGATTAAACAATATCAACAGCAGGGCGATCGGATCGGCAGAGCGATCGCCACTCGTAATTTAGCTTTAATTTATCAGAAGTTAGGAGAATGGGAACAGGCAAAAGCAACCCTCACTCAAGCTGAACAGTTGATTCAAGCGATTAATCATGAACCAGAAAGGAGTCAGTTATTAGCCCAAGTTGGGGAAGTTAAAGGACAAGTAGAATTATCTTTAGGGCGATCGCAAGCAGCTTTAGAGACTTGGCAGCAGGCTACTTCTTTGTATGAAGAGCAAGGGAATATTTCAGGATTAATTCAGGGGAAAATTTACCAAGCATACGCGCTACAGGCATTGGGTCTGTACTCTCAGAGTATTAAAACTCTCACTGCAACTAAAAAACAACTTCAAAATAAACCTGATACTTTAATCAAAGCTCAGGCTTTACTCAATCTTGGTGACGTTTTGAATCGAGTTGGGAAATATCAGGCTGCTCAGACAACATTAAATTCAGGACTAGCGATCGCCAAAAAACTAGAGGATAATTCGACTATAGCTGATATTTTCTTGAGTTTAGGGAATAACGCCAGATTTCAAGAGCGACTGCCAGTAGCCCTTGACTATTATCAACAGGCGATTGATATAGCACCGCAGCCAAGCATTCAATTAAGAGCCAAACTGGATCTGCTCGGTGTTTTAATTAGCTTACAAGACAAGAAAGCTACCTCCAACTTAGTCACAGAAATTGAGCAACTTCTAACTCAACTCCCTGAGCAGCAAACTACCATTCAGGGTCAAATTAGTTTAGCGCGACATCTGCTTAATTTGGATACTGAACCAAGACAAATAGCAGAATTATTAGTTAGTGGAATTAAGCAAGCTCAAAAATTAGATATTAAAAGGACTGAAGCCGAAGCCCTGGGAGTTTTGGGTCATCTTTATGAACGTAATCAACAATGGTCAGCAGCCAGAGCCATTACCCAAAAAGCTTTAGTGACTGCACAAAGTATCAATGCCAGAGAATTAACTTATCAATGGCAATGGCAACTGGGTCGCATCCTGAAGGCTCAGGGCAATAGAGCCAAGGCGATCGCCGCTTATACTCAGGCAACGGACAATCTACAGATTTTAAGAAGCGATTTGGTAGCTATTAGTTCGGATGTACAATACTCTTTTCGCGATCAAATCGAGCCTGTTTATCGGGAATTAGCAGTTCTCTTGTTAGATCCTCAAGCAAGCCAAGCTGAATTAAATCAAACGAGACAAATAATTGAATCGCTACAAGTGGCTGAACTAGATAATTTCTTTCGCGATGCCTGTTTAGATACCAAACCCCAACAAATCGATCAACTAGATCCTACAGCAGCAGTTATCTACACTATTGTGCTTGGTAATCGGCTAGAAGTGGTTGCAGCTATTCCTAATCAACCATTACGCCATTATGCTACTAAACTACCTCCAGCAGAAATCGAGCTGGTGATTACCTCTGCTAATAGTCAACTGCTTGAGCCTCGCCGTCTAAATTTAAAGCTCTTCCAGCAGGCTTATGATTGGTTAATTCGCCCTTTAGAGGCAGAGCTAAAAACTAACAATATCCAAACTTTAGTTTTTGTTCCCGATGGTATTTTGCGTAACCTTCCCCCTGCTGCCCTACATGATGGTCAACAATATTTAATTGAGAAATACAGTGTGGCGATCGCTCCTAGTTTACAACTAACCGAATTACAAGCCATTGACGTAGAGCAACAAAACATATTATTAGCAGGACTTTCTGAATCTCGTCAGGGTTTTCCTAGCTTGCCAGGAGTTAAACAAGAAATTGAGCGAATTCAACCTCTATTTACTTCCTCGGTGTTGCTCAATGATAGTTTTACGGAACTCAACTTTAATCGCTTTGCCAGTCAGACTCCTTTTCGGGTAGTTCACCTGGCAACTCATGGTCAATTTAGCTCCAATGCTGATGATACCTTTATTTTGACTTGGGATAATCGAATCAATATTGATGAGTTAAGTCGTCTCCTTCGTGGAGATAGTAAGCAACTACGTCCCATTGATTTACTGGTGCTTAGTGCTTGTGAAACAGCTTCAGGCGATCGCTTAGCTGCCTTGGGATTAGCAGGAATTGCAGTTCGTGCAGGAGCCAGGAGTACAGTGGCATCTTTATGGCCAGTTAGCGATCTAGCTACTGCCACCCTAATGACACATTTTTATGAGGCATTAGCTCAAGGCAACATAACTAAAGCTGAAGCACTCCGTCAAGCCCAAATCTCGACCCTAAAGAACGATTCGTTTGCCCACCCTTTTTTTTGGTCGGCATTTATCTTAGTGGGAAATTGGCTATAAAACTAAGATTTAGCTAGTAAAGGGCTTCGCCCTTTACTTTTGATTGCTACTAATTTGTAGATCTAAGATACATGGTTCAATAGAGGACTTTTGATGAGCTAAGTCTTGCCAACCTAGTTTAATCAGTAACTGATTCCAAGCCCTTTCTATTTGAGTGTTATTTGGTTGAGCCATGCGACCCTGGGCTAATTCGGTTAGGGCATCGTATAAAAAGTTGTTTTCTAGGTAAACCTCAGACCTTTCTGGCTTAGAAGCTGCAGCTAATTGTTTTTCTAATTTAGAGTCCGATGACAAACGAGTTATCCATCCTGCCAAAATAGTTTCTGACCCCCGATATGGTCCAGCACAATCCACTGAGAGACTCCAACTGTAGTTTGCTTCTGAAGATAAAGCGTATTGTTTTTCTTGAGGTAAGGTAATACCTAAAATTCCTGATTTATTTGTTCCCTGAATTACTCGCTCGTATACTTTTTTTCCGGTTTTTAGCTCTGAAACTACGAACTTGATCTCGGTTGTACGATCAATATTATTAGGAATGTGAAACCAGAAACTAGGATAAGCAGCGGCCGTAAACTCTCTATTTCTGTCTCCTAGTAAATAAGATATATTTTGAGTCTTGTCTCCACAAACAAAATTCCAGGGCTTATTTCCTCTAGTTCCCCCAGCAGAAAAATCTCCTTCAGGAGAACCTGTTTTTGGCGCTGGAGGTAATCTATTACTGGTATTCTTTTTTTCTTTACCTTGTGCAGATTGAGGAGCAGCACAAAAAGTAATTACAAGCAAAATAAAGATTAATTGCCAAGCTTTTAAATACCCAATTATCCACTGATTATTTTGCCTTTGCCTTTGGGAGTAAATAGTTTTTAAAAACATTTTTAGATACTTTCGTAGAAAAACAAATATTTAGTTGTCATAAAAGCTGGTGGCTATTAACTATCAGCTATTAAGTGGAAGAGTTTTTTAGATTTAACTTCGTATTATTCATATTTATACTACAACTTACAAGAAGTCTAAACATACATTTTCAATTAGTCAATAACTAGTTGATAGATGATTAAGCTATAGTCTCAACTGAATGATACCAGTAAATTTAATGCTTAATTTAAACTAAATATAATATTAATTTTTATAACAAATTGCACAACGATTATGTTTAAACTTGAAATTTAACTAGACCTCATTATTGAGCTGAATACAGTGTAGAATCCAAACTGCTGAAATTAGCAAAATCAAAAGTCTACTTAAAACTATTAGATGTGGGTTTAAATTAGCCCACTATTGATTAAAGTTTAAAGTTGTCGGTGTGTGGCTTACTAACCGCTATTTGTTACTGGCTATTTTGGTACAAAAGTACTATATTGTGAAAATATCAGACAATTTAACCTGGCTCGTCCAAGAAGCCTGTAAATACCCTCCTGGGCATAGAAAACGTCAAAAAATATTAACGCGAATTATACGATTGGTCGATCATAAGTTATGGAAAGAAAACACTCCCTATTACGAAGATGCATTACAAGAAACCTGGATTTATTTTTGTCAAAATATTTGTGAGCAAAAAACTGCTAAGCCATATGATCCAAATAAAGCTAGTATTATCACTTGGCTAAATAACTATCTGAGATGGCGATTAAAAGATGGTTACATCAAAATAGAAAAGCAAAAAAAACAAAGAGCATCTGTTCGAGTTGATGAAAACAATAAAATTATTGATCCTGTAGATAATTTACCTGCCAAAGCTAATTTTTTTCCCATATTACAAGAGATTGAAGAATGGGCGACAAACGATCCCGAGGATAAGTTAAGTTACACTTATTTAGATCGACATCCGCAAATCACTTGTCAGCTTTTAATTTTGAACAGGTTACCGCCAGAAACTCCTTGGAAAAATTTAGCAGCAGAATATGGAATTCCGGCAGGAACTTTGAGTAGTTTTTATCAACGTAAATGTAAACCACTTCTACGAGAATTTAGTAGATCTCAAGGGTATATATAAATACGGTTTAAGTTATTATGATTCTTGATTTTCAAAATATAGAAAATATTGCTATTGCATTACCTATAACCTCAGACAGTAGAAAAATAGCCAATAATTTTGCTAGCCAACAATTTAATCAGCAAAAAGCAGAACAAATATTTTTAAATACCCTTGCAGTTTTAACAGTCAAAAATTATTTGGATCTACTGGGTATACCTACAAATTTAGCTGGTAGTGATAGCTGGGATCCAGTTATGCGAATCTGTGACAATGTCGCAGATTTAGACATTTTCGAGCTGGGGAAACTAGAATGCCGACCCGTTAGAAGTGCCGATTCTAGTTGTCATATTCCGATGGAAGTTTGGGATTTACGTCTTGGATATGTCATTGTCAAAATTGACGATTCCTTTAAAAATGCTAAACTCCTCGGATTTGTACCCCAAGTAACTACCGAAGAGTTGACTATTACTGACTTAAGACCTATAGAAGCATTAATAGATCATTTACACGATGTAAAAGAATTAACTTTTACTCCCCCATTAGTTAATCTTGACCTCTGGTTGCATAATATTTTCACTGCTGGTTGGAAAACAGTAGAGAGTCTCTTAAATCCAGAGCAATTAACTCTAAACTGGGGATTTAGAAATACTGAATTGACTCCCGAGAATTCTTTAGAATCAGAAAATATAGAAAATATTGTCCAGAGAGCCAAATTAATCGACCTGGGAATTCAATTAAGAGATCGCCAGGTAGTACTGCTAGTAGAAATTAACCCTGAACTAAAGGACAAAATTGCCGTTACCCTACAAGTACATCCTCGACCCAATGATGCTTACTTACCTGAAGCTCTTATCTTGAAAGTCATAGAATCATCGGGGGAAGTTTTTATGCAAGCTCAATCCAGAAGCCAAGATAACTTTATTCAACTGCAATTTAGTGGACAAAAGGAAGAGCGGTTTACAGTCAAAATAATTTTAGATAATGCTGAGCTTACGGAACAATTTCAGCTTTAAAATTTCCTGACTCAATATTCCATGATTAACAGCTTATGTCTGTCTATATAGTTTCTTTGAAAATTACAGAAGGAAGTTTGGCCACAGGGTTTTCTGTTACCTTACAAATAAGCCAAGAAGGTTTACCTGCTGAACTAGAAATTTGTTCTCAACTGCCAGCAGCTCCTCATATTCTTCAACAATATAAATTATGGCAAACAGCTTATTTAGGGTTAAGATTATCAACTCGATTAGAATCAAATAAAGCATTTATTTCAAACTATTCTCGTTCAGAAAATTGCGATCGCGCTGCCACAAAATTGTTAAGCAGCATCAATAATTGGCTAGATGCAGATTCTTTTCGCCACCTCAAAGAAAGATTTTTATCGAGATTAAGTCCTGTTGATGAAATTAGAATTCTCATTCAAACAGAAAATATACTACTACAGTGTTTACCTTGGCATTTAGTTAATTGGTTTGAGCCTTATACTAAAGCAGAAATAGCTCTTAGTAAGCCGTCTTATGAAAAGGAAAAGCGAAGTGTAATTAATTTAAAAACTCATGTCAGAATCTTAGCCATTATTGGTAATAGCCAGGGAATTAATACAGATCTCGATCGCTGTTTACTGGAACAGTTGCCTAATAGCTCCGTTACCTTATTAACTGAAACAAGCAGAAAAGAGATAACCGAAAAGTTATGGGATACTCAAGGATGGGATATTCTTTTTTTTGCGGGACATAGTAATAGTGATTGCCATAAAAAGACAGGCTGCATTCAAATTAATCAACAGGATAATTTAACCACCAATGAGTTAAGGTATGCCTTGACCAAAGCTGTAGCCAGCGGTTTAAAAATCGCGATTTTTAATTCCTGTGATGGTCTGGGATTAGCTCACGAGCTAGCAGATTTAAAGATTCCTCAAATTATTGTCATGCGAGAACCAGTGGAGGATAAAGTAGCTCAGGAATTTTTAAAATATTTCTTAACTGCTTATGCCAAGGGAGAAAGTTTTTACCTGGCAGTACGGGAAGCTAGAGCCAGATTACAAGGATTAGAAGACCATTATCCCTGTGCCACCTGGTTGCCGGTAATTGTGCAAAATCCAGCAGAAATACCTCCAGCATGGCAACAACTTTATCGGCAAAAACGAGAGTCTGTTACTAACCATGTTTTCCGGCGACGACTAAAAATTCCTCTGGTTTTAGCTAGTAGTGCGATCGCTACTGTGGCAGTAATTGGCTTAAGATCTTTAGGAATGCTCCAGGGTTGGGAATTAAAAGCCTTTGATTATCTCAGTCAAAAACTGCCCTCAGAATCAGGGGATCAACGGATGCTAATTATCGGTGCAGATGAGCAGGATATTAGCAGCAACAATTATAAATATCCTCTTCCAGATGATATTTTAGCTGAGTTAGTTGATAAGATACAGCAGCATCAACCAGCAATTATTGGGATTGATATATTTCGCGACTATCCAGTTCCATCTAATAATAAGCACCAAAATTCAAAATCCCAAAGCTATTGGCAATACCCTAATGTAATTAGTATTTGTCTGGGTGATAGTTTAAATAATAGTGTTGCTCCACCACCAGATAGTCCTCCTGAACAGGTAGGTTTTGATAACATTTACGACGACTTGAAAATAACCAATGGTCAAGACGATCATGTCCGTCGCTATTTACTCTCTCGCAGCGATAACCCACTCACTCAAACCTCATATTGTGAGAGTAATTATTCTTTTGTGTTGCAATTAGTTTCTCGTTTTTTTCAAAGTCGCAATATACCCGTAACTACCAAGGGAAATAATTGGCAATTTGGCTCACAATTAGTTACCAGATTAGTTAATGGTAGTGGCGGATATCAAAAATTTGATGATCGTGGCAATCAATTACTTATTTCTTATCGTCGTACTCCCCAAATCGCTCAGCAAGTATCTGTTAGAGACATTTTAGAAGAACAGGATACTTTCGATCCTAGCTGGATCAAAAATCGTATTGTTTTGATTGGTGTAACCGCTAAATCAGTTCCCGATCTTCACGATACTCCGATCGGAGAAATCAGAGGCTTATATCTTCATGCCCATGTTGTTAGTCAACTTGTCAGTGCCGTAGAAGACAATCGTCCGCTGATTTGGTGGCTACCTTTTTGGGGAGACTACCTCTGGATTTGGTTTTGGTCTCTTGGTAGCGGATTAATTATAGTTCTTAAGCAAAATTATCTGTATCGCAGCTTGGCTATTACTGGTTGTGTGATTGTTTTGTCTGGTGTCTGTTGGTTAGTTTTAAGCCAAGGCGGTTGGTTAGCTTTGATTCCAGGAACAATGGCGATCGCTTTGACTACTACTATCATTATTTGGCGGCATTGACATCTACGATAGATTTGGCATGACTAACCATCGATATCGCGTCAGTTTAAATTTTGTCAATAACGTCAATAAGGTTAAAATCCCGATTATACCTGCTCAAAAAGAACTAGAGATAATCAGGATTAATAATATTAAATACCTAATGGCTTAGAGTTTTCTATCCTATAAACTTTTGTCCACTAGTTTTTCAAATTATCCAACAAGTTAGCTGCTTTTTCTTTCACAGTAGTTGCATTAGCTTCGTCGGGAGAAATCATTTTATCTGCATCTGCACCACCTTGCACAGCATTTAAGCCTTTTTGTGCTTCTTTAGTTACTTCATTGATGCCACGGGGATTAGAACTAGCAACTTCATCAGTTTTTGCTTGAACTCTATTTAAACTAGCTTCTCCCTCAGTTGCTCTACTAGTTGCTGCCTGTGCTGGATAAGCACTAGAGATAAACAATAATCCACAGACAAAAGCTGTTAACAATAAACGCAAAGAAGATTTTAACCAGTTGTTTAACTTATTGAATAACATAAGTTTACCTCAATATTTTTTCTATTACTCATATTAATAGCTGTTATCGTAACTTACTCACATCTAACTAAAGATATATAAAATTTGCAAATTTAGAAAAAAGCCTGAGAAATTGATTAATAACGCAGAGTTATTGACCTAAATTTTGAATACTGCATATTATCTTATATTCATGACTGTATCTATCTCAAGATATACTTTTAGTTACTTGGAAAATTTATATACAATAAGTTATTAAATTAGAAGAATGTCAACTATAGAAAAAATTTTAATGAATATAAACAGTAATAAATGCTCAAAAATGTGGCAAAAGCCTGTACTGATCTTGTGGATGTTTGGGATTAATAATCTACCTGTATCCGCTAATAATAGCGTTCAACATCAAATAGAAGATTTTTCCGAGACCAAATCGGCAATAGTTGCAATTGATATTTTGGATGCAGTTCAAGGTGCAGCAGAGTTTATTCAAATAGCCAATATTTCTGATGAACAAGAGATCGAAATCGGCAAACAAACTAACGAGCAAATATTAGCAGAATATCAACTCTACGATAATCCTCAAGTTCAAGGATACGTTGAAAACCTCGGTCAAGAGTTGGTTAATAGTGGCGACAGTCGAAATATTCCATTTCACTTTCAGGTAGTTGTTAGTGATGAAGTTAATGCGTTCGCAACTCCCGGAGGATTTGTCTACGTCACCACAGGATTATTAAAGACTGCTGAAAATAGAGCGCAATTAGCATCGGTAATGGCCCATGAAATTGCCCATATCAATAACAAACATGGTGTTAAAGGTTTAAAACAAGCTGTAGCAGCTAAAGGTATAGCTAGTACTGTAGGAGTAGATACTAGTGCTTTAGCTCAGATCGCCTATCAATTAACTGTAGATTTACCTAAAAGTCGTTCTTTTGAGTATGAAGCTGACAGTGATGGACTGGATACGTTACAACAGGCTGGCTATCCTGCAGAAGCCTTTTCCCAGTTTTTAGCTAAATTAGAAAGTAGCGGTGGGACACCAGAATTTTTACGTACCCATCCCAGCAGTGACAATAGAATTGAGGCGATCGCTCAAAAATCAAAGACAAATAATCCTAGTAATCTTAAAGGTCAAGATAAAGCAGAATATTACCAGAATGTTCTTTCTTTAATATAGATTCCGATCATAATTACCGATTGCCAAGCCAATCAATCAATAGTTAGATTAAGATTTCTATCCCTCGCCAGATCATATTATTTGAATTGTCTTTTTTAATGAGATGTAAGAACATAAATAAAAATATTATGGACAACCAAAAAGATAATAATGACCAGGCATTTCGCACAGCTAACAAAGGCGATGTAATTGATGATTCTAAGTCTTTAGAAGAGAAAAAAGAGCAAGTAGCAGTAGATAGTTGGGATCCTGCAGGTCATGTGGAAGTTCCTACCTACTTCCCCGTAGAGAACGAAAATGGGGAGGAAGAGGCATTACATCACGTCAAAGATGCCGAGGAGATTTCAGATGTAATTCGTCAAGCCAGAACCGATGAGGATGGCGATCGCAAGTGGTAAGAGCTATCAATAGAGTAAAAATATCTATTTTTAGGTTTTTTGCTTATTTCCAGTATTCGGGATAGTTTTACCTGCATCTGCTCTAGACAGTATAATTGCCATCTCTGCAACAGATAATCTAGAATTCAGACATTTTAAAACTGATAAATTCTGATAAACTCGTGAGTTTTTAACTTAGTCAAACTCACAAATATCTAATTCTGCACTTCAGCTTTTGAGGTGCTTTTTTATGTACTAGCTTTAAAACTCAGCCTAATATAATCTCTAACTAATGATTTATACCTAGTGAAAGATGTAGTCTACAACTAATGCAACTACAATACACATATGAATATCAATTCTATTATTTATTATTCAGATAATATCGTGTTCATACATGCAATGAATAGAATATAAGTTTCTCTTGTCTCTTTTTCACTGCAATTGTTTGACGGCTATATTATCGACAAATTCTAGATAGAAGTTGCTTAATTAGGTTATTTGATAGAAGTTTAAACGTTATCATCATCAATTTTTATACCTAAAACTAGTAACACTTTTACACAAATAATAACAAGGAGTTTTTTATGAACTTAGCTAAACTTACTACTACTACTATTATTACTTTAAGTATGGCTTTACCTGCTGGCGTAGCATTAAGCCAAGAAAAAGAGGAAACTGTAGACCAAAACTTGAATCAAGCCGAACAAAATATTGATAATGTCGGTGAGAATTTAAAAGATGCTGGAAAAGCTCTAGGTAATAGTGTTGAAAATACTGGTGAAGCAGCCGGACAAGGACTCGAAAATACCGGTGAGGCTGTAGAAGAAGGTCTAAACGATGCCGGTAATGCCATTGAGCGTAACTATAATCAAGCTGAAGAACAAGTGCAGCAAACTGCTGCCGAAGCTGAAGAGAAAATTAATCAAGCTGCTGAAGCTGCCGAGGCTGAGATTGCCGAAAATGTTGCCGCCATTGAACAAAGATCTAACTGGGGTTGGTTAGGTTTGCTTGGTCTACTAGGATTATTCGGTTTAGCTGGCAAAAATAAAAAAACTACTGTGGTTGAAGAGCGCCGTAACTTAGACCCCTTAGACCAGGGCGATCGCCCAACTATGTATAACAGTTAATCTACATTATTAAGTTGATTAATTTGAAGGGGCAATATTTTTGTCCCTTTTTTTAGTGCTCCTACAAGTAAAACAAGCCGTTCAGCTTTTTAATATGAGGAGATCTCAACTTACAGAGGTCATAAAACCGAACATTACTTTTTTAAGATTTTTTGTATATTTAATAGTGTGAGTCAAACAAATACAATATTACTCGCCAATTAACTCAACCATTATCAATAAAAACTCTCTAAATCAATCTCAACACCAAAGTTTTGGAGGTCTAAATTATGTCCTTAATTCGTTGGCAACCTTTCTCAGAAATTAACAGTTTACAAAGAGAAATGAACAGTTTGTTTGATAGTTTAGTTCCAACAACTACCGACAGACTTAGTTCAGGTTTTGTCCCTGCTGCGGAAATGGAAGAAACACCATCAGCAATTCATCTTAAATTAGAAGTTCCTGGTATGGATGCCAAAGACATCGATATTCAAGTTGCTGCTGAATCTATTTCCATTAGCGGAGAACGAAAATCAGAAAGCAAAACCGAATCTAACGGTCTGACCCGAAGTGAATTTCACTATGGTAGCTTTAACCGCGTTATTCCTTTACCTACTCGCGTCCAAAATACTAATGTAAATGCAGAATACAAAGACGGTATTCTAAATCTCACCTTACCTAAAGCTGAAGAAGAAAAAAATAAAGTCGTCAAAGTTGATATTAGCTAAGCTTCTCTTTTAAGTGATTCAACTTGTTAGGTAGAACGAGAAACTAGATATGACAAGTTAAACTTATACAATTGGGTTTCTAAAGGTATTTTGAGCCGTCAATAGAAACCCAATTAACCAACGGTCACAGCAGCGCGAAGTTGCGCGATGCGAAGCGAGTACATGCGGCGAACTATACGCCTTTGTTTAGGGTTGCGGCGGTTTCCCCCGTTGTCCCAAAGGGATACCACAAGCATAAGCAAACTTCGTAAGAAAGCTCCGTCGTTTTATTTATCCTCGAATGGGGACGGCGGAGTAATCTCTGACTACATAAATTCAGGAGGTGAAAGCCGAAGTGGCAGCAACTGACTTTAAAGATTATTATCAAATTCTCGGAGTGAGCAAAACTGCAACTCCAGAAGAAATTAAGAAAGCTTACCGTAAATTAGCCAGAAAATATCATCCCGATCTTAATCCAGGAGACAAGAAAGCCGAACAACGTTTTAAAGAAATCAACGAAGCTCAAGAAGTACTATCTGACCCTGAAAAACGTGCTAAATACGATCAATTTGGTCAATATTGGCAACAAGGAGCAACAGGAACACCTCCTGGAGCTGGTATGGGTGTTGATTTTGGACAGTACGGTAGTTTTGATGATTTTATTAACGAACTTTTAGGACGCTTTGGTGGTAGGACTGGCAGAGACTCTACAGGAGGAAGAAGAGTTTATACTTATAGTACTGGTAGTCCTGAAGGTTTCCCTGGAGGATTCAGCGGCTTTGAAGATGCTTTTGGCGGTGGCGGATTTTCCAATATACCTACTACGGATACCGAAGCAGCAATTACTCTGACTTTTTCGGAAGCTTTTCACGGAACGCAAAAACGCTTACAGCTAGATGGTGAAACTATTAACGTCAGAATTCCTCCTGGGGCTAAACCAGGTAGTCGCATTCGCATCAAAGGTAAAGGGCAAATTAGTCCATTTAACCAGCAACGTGGAGATTTATATCTAAACATTAGTTTGCAACCCCATCCTATCTTTAAGTTTGAGGGCAAAAATATTATCTGCGAAGTTCCCATAGCTCCGGAAGAAGCAGTTTTGGGAACAGAGATAAAAGTTCCGACTCCTGATGGTAGTGTATCGATGAAAATTCCCCCAGGGGTAAATTCGGGACAATCCTTACGACTGAGAAATAAGGGTTGGAAGGCTCCCAATGGCAAACGTAGCGATCAAATTGTGAAGCTAAAAATTGTTACTCCTAAACAATTGTCTTCTCAAGAGCGAGAATACTACGAAAAACTTGGTCAAGCCAGTAGTTTTAATCCTCGTCGTAAACTAGAGGAGGTGCGGTTATGAAGCCGATGAGTTTATCGCAGATCGTAGTCTCTAGAAAAGGCAATCGCTTAATTACTTTTGAACAAGCTGCCTATCTCACCCACACTTCGGTAATAACTTTAGAACGCTTTGCTGATCTGGGTTTAATTGAACGAGTAGAATCGATGATGCAACTGTCTGATTTAACTCGTGTAATGCAGATTATGCGTTTGCGACGAGATTTAGGATTGAATCTTGTCGGTGCGGCGATCGCTCTAGATATGGCAGCAGAAATTTCCCAATTAAAAGCCCAGATAAAAGCTGTGCGACAACAACAGTTTTAGCTATATTATCTCAGCTCTAAATTTTTTTTGATGGTATTGCTCTGTGCGGTTTGTTTGCTTTACTTCTTACTTGAAATCTATGTTTACTTAGGAGGTAAAAAATTATGAATGTAATTCGTCGTAGTCAGATCATTGGGTTAATGACCATGGATGGTTCTACCGCTACTGAATATGATCGCGTCGAAGAAGTATGGTTAGATGAAAACGGACGGGTTGTTTATCTAACAGGTAGGGAAGGCTATACCCCCTTGGAACAGGTATCGGTAATTGGTCCTGATGCAGTTTTAACCTACAGCAGTGAGCTCTTTGAGCCTGCTGATAATCTGCGTCGTCTCAACCGTATGCAGGTAAGTTCGACAATGTCAGATCCACTCGGTTGGGTAGAGGACTTTCTCTTTGATTGGGAAACAGGAGATATTGCTGCCTATGTATTGAGCGGTGATATTGCCGAACCTTATGGTGGCAGAGCGGTATTATTTCCCGATGATATCGAAACCATTGACGCGGAAGTAATAGTAATTAAAGAAGGAGCGAAAAACCGTCTCCAAACTGAATCGGAAGGACTCAAAGACTTTATGAGCGAAAAATCGCAACAGGTCAAACATTTAGTTAAGAAAATGGGCGATCGCCTTCGCTCTTTAGTCTCTCCTCAAGATGAACCAGAAGTAGTGCGAGTCAAGATTAGAGAAGTAAGCGACGAACTAGCAGCTTCTGGCAAACACAATCGTCATAGCTTAGCTGAAGCCACTGAATTTCTCCAACATAAATGGCAAGATCTACAGCATAGTATCGACCGCACCAGTAAGCGAATGAAGTCGGCTTTGGATTCTGCCTGGAAGTATTCAAATGTTGACCTTGACTCCCGAAGTGGCACAACAATTTAATGACGATCCTAATTCATTAATGCTGGTTCCTGAAATAAAAGGAGTCTTGGTAGTACGTGTAGTTGCTGATAGTCCTGCAGCAGATGGTGGCATACGTCGTGGTGATGTAATTACGGCAGTGGCAGGTAATAAAATTGAAACTGCCGAACAGTTACAAAAGGCAGTAGAACAAAGTCAAATTGGTAAACCTCTAAGTATTTCTGTTCAACGGGGAGAACAAACTCAGAAGCTATCCGTACGCCCCCAAGAGTTACAAAAAGCTGGAAAGTGACGTTTTCCCGACGCTAAGTAAAGTTGTAATACCGTTTTAAATTTAAAAGACAACAGATCGTTTGTGTAGGGGCGCATGGCAATGCGCCCTTACGATCAATGTGTAGTCAAAGCTATTCAATTTGGTATAAGTATTCCCACCATATAATAATCAGTCAAATCTCGGTCGAGAACAACACCAGTGATTTTCCACCAGCGATCGCCTAGAGCTAAATTTCGCACCTGTTCGGTATCAACCGAGCCTGTAATGGATAAATTATCTGGCAATGGCACTAAGGTTTTAATTTTAGGCTTGATAGTGTTAGTTATGCGTAAAACAATAATCGTCTTGCGTCTATGATTCAAGTTCGCAACTACCTGAATCTTCCGCGCAGTTGAAATCAGGCGCGCGAAATTCCACGTCATTTATACTTGGGATGAGCTTAACTCTGTATTTTATTTCGGTTTATGACTTAAGCTCTAAGAGATTAACAATTGATACCCTCTGAGTCTAGTAGATTTTTCAGCTAATAGAATGAATTTTTTAATTTATTTATTTATTAGTTCGATCTAATGTCCGATTTTTTGACATAAATCTGAATAAATCAAGAAGATTATTTAAGGCAAAAGTTAAGAAATTATTTATTTTTTCTAAGTATTTTTGATTCTTGATTTAGAGAGCGAATAAATTCCCGCAAAATATCAGTTTTAGTTCGCTTAGTTTGGATTGCATAACGGTTTAAAATTTTAAGCTCATGTGCGGGAACTCTTATGTTTATTTGTTTCTGACACATGATGTTGACTAGCCATTGGCTATCCTACAATTGATTTGCTATAAATATGCTATACTGATTAGTATATCAAATTACCTTATCAATTAGCTTTGATCCAGTAAGAATAAAGCTTTTAAAATCAAACTATTTTATCGATATTTACGGTCGGATAATATCCGTAGAGTTTTTATAGTACTGGTAAAAGTCAATTGCTAATCTGTACTTTAATTACATAGCTATCAAGTTAGTCTTATAGTTGCAAAAAATGTGTGGCAACAGCTTAAGAGGCTAAAGATAGCCTTAAGGAGAAAAGAGATGTCATCTCTTTGAGTTGTCAATGTTTTATGCTAACAAGATTAATCGATCTTTTTCCCCAATTGATCGTCCAATTTTGGGTCGGACTTTACCTTCACTACTAGATGAAGCTGTCAATCATTATCCTAATCATCATGCCTTCAATCAGTGGCAGACAAATACTTGGCAGTCCTTATCTAATCAAGAATTACTAACTGCTGCCGAACATTTAGCTTTGGGGTTGTTAGAGGAAAAATTAGAGCGAAGCGATTACGCATCCGCGTACCCTAAGGATCGCATTGCCCTGTTAATGCACGACGATGTCAATTTCTGTCTGGCAGATTTCGGCTCTTTATTAGCAGGATTAATCGACGTACCAATAGATCTATCTCAGACCTTAGATAATATTGGTTTTATTTTGCGTCATTCAGAAGCTAAAGTATTAATTGTTTCTGATATAGATCTACTCGCTCAAGTCATTCCCTATTTTGAGAGTACTCCTAAACTTCAGACAGTTATTGTTGCTAATATTCCTGAAGATTGGGAGGTAAAACGAACTCAATTACTGACGTGTGGACTAGATAAAGAGTTCGGAATTCGGAATTCGCCCTACGGGTTCGACAGTTTGCTCAAGTCGGGGAACCCGCCCAACGCAACTGTCTCAGAATTCGGAGTTCAGACTTTTGAAGATAGAGAGTTCACGGCTAACAAATTGTCAAACAAGAATAGTCAGGATTTAGAATCCAGTCATTTAGACGTTCAACTCCGAACTACTAACTCCGAACTACTAACTACTAACTCGTCCCCAGCTTGTTTATGTATTCCGATGTTGCTCTGCCAAAGTAAGCCAGAGCTATCTTGTCCCGAACTACCACAGTGCATTCAGCTATTTTCTCTTGATGAAGTTCGCGCTAGAGGTAAAAAATTATGGAGCGAGAAGCGAAGACAGAAATTGCGATCGCTAATTTCACCTCAAGACTTAGCAACTATAGTCTATATCGCAGGAGAGACAGGACAGCCCAAAGGTGTCATGTTAAGCCACGAGAATATTAGTGCTGATATTCTGACTACTTTTA
Source organism: Pleurocapsa sp. PCC 7319 (assembly GCF_000332195.1). Classification (NCBI taxonomy): domain Bacteria; kingdom Bacillati; phylum Cyanobacteriota; class Cyanophyceae; order Pleurocapsales; family Pleurocapsaceae; genus Pleurocapsa; species Pleurocapsa sp. PCC 7319. Next base: position 218,903 of record NZ_KB235919.1, on the reverse strand, counting down.
AAAGTATTCCCGACCTCAAACCAGGAGCAACAGAAACGATTCTATCTTTCTTACCTCTAACTCATATTTTTGCGCGGGCATTTGTTTACGGTCATCTTAATTACGGACATAGCATTTACTTTTCTACTCCCAATCGAGCGGTTAGAGATTTCACTAAAGTACAACCAACTATTGTGGCTACCGTTCCGCGACTATTAGAGAAGATTTATCAAAAAATTCTTGATCGCGGGCACAAGCTTCAAGGAATCAAAAAAATAATATTCACTTGGGCTTTAAAACTAGCTCAAAGTTACGATTTAGGTCAAACAACAGGACTACTTAATAGTCTGCAATTTAAATTGGCAGATCGCTTAGTCTTTTCTCAATGGCGCAAGCCTTTTGGCGGCAGGCTTAAATACTTTATTAGTGGTGGTGCTGCACTAAAAGGCGATATTGCCAATATACTGAGTGCAGCTAAGATGACTGTCTTACAGGGTTATGGTTTAACTGAAACTAGTTCGGTAATTTGCTGTAATCGAGATGGTTTCAACCGTGCGGGAACAGTAGGATTGCCCATACCTGGAGTAAAAATTGCGATCGCTGATGATGGAGAAATCTTAGTCAAAGCTCCTTATGTAATGCAGGGCTATTATGAAAATCCTGAAGCTACTCAGTCAGTTATGGATGATCAAGGCTGGCTGCATACGGGAGATCTCGGCGAATTTACCACCGAAGGATACTTAACCATTACTGGTAGTAAAAAAGAACTATTTAAACTTTCCACTGGTAAATATGTCACTCCTCAACCTCTAGAAGAGCAAGTTAAAAAATCCTCTTTGGTCGAACAAGCGATGGTAGTGGGAATGCAAAAAAAATTCTGTGGCATGTTGATTTTTCCCCGACTAGATAGCTTACGAGAACAAGCTAGGGTCTTGAATTTATACGTTCCGATTAACAAGTTATTACAACAACCGGAAATTATCGCCCTTTATCAAACCTTAGTTGATAATGCGAATCAGCAGCTTCCCAGTTGGTCGAAAGTTAAGCGATTTCAACTACTTAATGCCCATCTCACTATAGCAAATGGTCTATTATTGCCCAACATGACCGTCAATAGGGCTAAAGTCAACGAGGTATTTGCTAGAGAAATTGATGCTCTATATGGAGAAGAGACAATTTTGAGTTCGGAATTAGTATTAGTCGCTTCACAAGAGGCTTCGCAACTAAGTTCGAAATTAGTATTGCGGCTTAAAAAGTTCATACTTCCATCTTGGCAAGTCTTTATAGGTTACTTTCGCTCTCCTCAACATAAGAGCATCGATTTTATCGAAAAGATGCACGATCGCGAAAGACAAGGCAGAGCTGCTAAATTCCGAACTACGAACTTAGAACTACGAACTCTTTTAGTTAAACCAAAACTGTTTTGGAAGCGCATTAAAAATTATATTACTCTACCCTCTACGATGCCGTGGAAATTTGAAAAAAACAGCAACTCTGAAGACTTAGACAAAATTTAAGGGAGGAAAACAGATGTTTAAACCGTTCCGAAACGCTGCCGTTTTAGGTGCTGGAGTTATGGGGTCGCAGATTGCAGCTCACCTAGCTAATGCAGGATTAACAGTTCATTTACTAGACATACCAGCCCCAGAAGGAAATAAAAATGCGATCGTGGAAGCTGCTTGGCACAAGGCACTTAAACTTAAACCGCCGATTCTATATACAGAAAAAATAGCTCGTCGTATTACTCTTGGCAATTTTGACGAACATCTTGATCGTTTAGCTGATGTAGATTGGGTGATTGAAGTTGTAGTCGAAAATCTGGAAATCAAACAGCAGTTAATGGCAAGGATAGAAGGGATTGTCAGTCACGATGCGATCGTTTCTACTAATACTAGTGGTTTACCTATTAAAGAAATAGCTCGTGGATTACCTCAATCATTTCGCAAACGTTTCTTAGGTACTCATTTCTTCAATCCTCCCCGCTATCTTAAATTATTGGAACTAATTCCGACTGAAGATACAGATACAGAGATCCTACTGAGACTAGAATGGTTTGCTCGTCTTCATCTTGGTAAAGGAGTTGTGGTAGCTAAAGATACTCCTAACTTCATAGCTAATCGCATTGGCATTTATGCCACCATGCTGGGAATCAAAGCTTTTACAGATGAGGGATATACTATTGAGGAAATTGATACTCTGACAGGAACTTTAGTTGGACGACCTAAATCGGGAACTTTTCGCACTGCTGACTTAGTAGGATTAGACACCCTAGTTTATGTAGCTAAAAATCTCTATCCGGCAGTTCCTGAAGATGAAAGTCGTGAAGTTTTCCGCGTGCCAGCATTACTAGACAAGTTAGTATCAGCAGGAATATTAGGTGCAAAAACAGGTCAGGGTTTTTATAAAAAAGAAAAAGGTCAAATTCTCTCTTTAAACCCTAAAACCTTGGCTTACGAGTCGGCAAAATCAATGGATTTAGGCGATCTTAAATCCATGAACAAGCTAGAATTACCTAAACGATTAAGAGCTTTGTATCAAGATCGAGGTCATGCTGGCAAGTTTTTCCGCAAGTACATCTTATCCATACTTAGCTACAGTTCGTACCGTATTCCTGAAATTACCGATAGTCCTGCTGAGATTGACCGGGCTATGCGCTGGGGATTTGGTTGGGAATTAGGTCCTTTTGAAATTTGGGATGTCCTGGGCTTCAAAACTGTAGTCACCGATATGCAGACAGCCGATATTCCCTTAGCCGATTGGGTAGCAACAATGATTAAACATCATCAAGTTGCTGGATTTTATCAACACGATCAAGTCTACACTCCAACCCACGAATATATCGCTTTAAATACTCCTCAAGATGAAATCGATCTTCAAGTAATTAAATCCCATCCAGAGAATATTATCTGGCAAAATGAAGAAGCCGCACTACTTGATATTGGTGAAGAAGTAGTTTTATACGAATTTCGCTCTAAAGGCAATACTCTGAGCTTCAAAGTGATGTCTGGTTTGGTAGAGGTTTTAGATATTCTGGAAAATAGCGACTATCATGGCATGGTAATTGGTAACAGCAATGTTAACTTCTGTGGTGGTGCTAATCTGGCAGAAATTGGCAAGCTAGCTCAATCAGGTCAATTAGATGCGATCGCCGATCTAGTGCTGCAATTCCAAAAAACCCTACAAAGAATTCATTACTTCCCCAAACCAATCGTCGCTGCTGTTAGAGGACTAGCTCTGGGTGGCGGTTGTGAGTTAGTGATGGCTTGTCCCCAAGTAGTAGCCGCTGCCGAAAGCTATATTGGGCTGGTAGAACTCAGTGTGGGCTTAATTCCTGGGGCTGGTGGCATTATGCGGATGGCAGCCTGGGCAGCAGAACACTCAGCCCAAGAAACCGCAACCCAAATTCAACCATTCTTACAAAAAGTTTTTGAAACTGTGGGTATGGCAAAAGTTGCCAATAGTGGTTATGAAGCTCAAGAACTCGGTTTCTTATCGCCTACGGCGAAGATTATCATCAATAGCGATCGCCGTTTATATGTAGCCAAGCAAGAAGTTATCCGTCTCGCTCTCGAAGGCTATGCACCTATACCTAATCGGGACTCGATCATGGTTTTAGGTCAACCAGCCAAAGCAGCATTAGAACACGCAGCTTATGTCTTCCAGCAAGGAGGATATATCTCCGAATATGATCGCTTTCTTGCCAATCGTTTAGCTTATGTTCTCACAGGTGGCGAACTCTCATCACCCTCTTTAGTTAGTGAAGATTATCTACTGCAACTAGAAAGAGATTTGTTTGTGCCACTACTCAAAGAAGAAAAAACACAAGCAAGGATCGCCCATTTGTTGAAAACTAAAAAACCTTTACGGAATTAGTTTTTTGAGTTCGGAATTCGGAGTTCGGAGTTCGGAATTAGAAATCTATTTAGTTGGGGAAAAATTATTTTGGAGATGCTTATGGATAGTTAGTTTATTATGAGTGATGAGAAGCAGAAAATTCAGGATAGAACCCTAAGTTTTGCGGTTAGAGTTGTGAAACTTTGTAAGTTTTTGTCAGAACAAAGTGATGTAACCAGGGTTTTATACAAACAACTAATTAGAAGTGGTACATCAATTGGAGCAAATGTTCGTGAAGCTCAATCTGCTCAATCGGATCGTGATTTTCTGCATAAATTAGAAATTGCCCTCAAGGAAGCTAGAGAGACGGAGTATTGGCTCATTCTTTTAGTAGAGGCTGACTTAGTTAAAGAACAAAGAATTAGATTACTCAGACAAGAATGCGAAGAGATTATCAAAATCTTAGTTGTCATAACTAAAAAAATTAAACAAAAAATACAAATGAGTTAGGAGTTAGTAGTTCGTAGTTAGGAGTTAGTAGAAAGAGAGTTGGTGATCAGTATTTCAGAGTTCGGAGTTATTAATAACTCCGAATTCCGAATTCCGAACTCTGAACTTAAATAAAAATTCCGAATTCCGAACTCTAAATAGGGTTATGAAAGAAGCATATATAGTCAGCAGTGTTAGAACTGCCATTGGTAAAGCACCACGGGGAACTTTACGTAACGTGCGTCCCGATGATTTAGGAGCGACTGTGGTATCAGGTGCGATCGCCAAAGTTCCCAACCTCGAACCAGAGCGAATCGATGATGTGATTATGGGGTGTGCTTTTCCCGAAGGGGAACAAGGATTTAACTTAGGTAGAATTGTCGCTCAACGGGCAGGATTACCTGATTCGGTACCAGGTTGTACGGTCAATCGTTTCTGTGCCTCGGGACTACAAACGATCGCTATGGCATCTCAGGCAATTATGACAGGACAAGCAGATCTTATTGTTGCTGGTGGTGCAGAATCCATGAGCTTAATGCCGATGGGTGGGAACTATCTTTCCCCCAACCCTGAGCTGATGTCAAACTCGCCCAATACCTATATCACCATGGGTATTACTGCCGAAAATGTAGCTAGAGAGTATCATATTTCCCGACACGATCAAGATCAATTTGCCCTGCGATCGCACAAACGAGCTTTAGCTGCGATCAGTAGAGACCGTTTCCAAGCTGAAATTATCCCCGTTAAATTTAAAGAAACTATCTATGCTGAGGGTAAACCTCAAACATTAGAACGGATATTTGAGGTAGATGAAGGACCTCGTAGCGATACCAGTATGGCAGCCTTGGCAAAATTAAAACCAGTATTTCATGCTCAAGGTACAGTAACGGCAGGTAACTCGTCGCAAATGTCTGATGGAGCGGCAGCAGCAGTGGTCATGAGCATGAGAATGATAAATCAGCTTAAAGTACGACCGATGGCTAAACTGCTAGGTTATGCCGTAGCTGGAGTCGCACCAGAAATCATGGGGATTGGACCAGTAGCAGCCGTACCCAAAGTACTCAAACAAGTCGGTTTAACCTTAAATGATATTGGGTTAATTGAGCTTAATGAAGCCTTTGCTGGACAGTCTTTAGCAGTTATTCGCAAACTGGGACTTGATGAAGATATTATCAACGTCAATGGTGGTGCGATCGCTTTAGGACATCCTTTAGGTTGCACGGGAGCAAAACTAACTGCTACTTTACTTCACGAAATACAAAGACGAGGTATTCGCTACGGCATGATAACCATGTGTATTGGCGGTGGTATGGGTGCTGCGGGAGTGTTTGAAAATCTGATGTTATGAATTCGGATTGGTAGGGGCGAACGGCCGTTCGCCCACACAGAATCAGTAATTTCTTTATCGCCAGTTTACAAACCACACTGAGTAATCATCAAGAAGTTGATAGTTTTTGGTATTCTCAGCAGTAGCTTTTAAATCTGATAAAGTGAGGCAAAATTTCTTCTTATCTGAGATTCTTTTAACGTTAACCAAGAGACCATAAGATTCATCCTGTACTCGATTTTCAAACCCCAGCAATTCATAAGTATCTTGATAAGAAGGTTTGGTTTTTCTTAACCGTTCGTGTTCCTTCTTAGAACCAGGGCCGATAGTGTAGTACTCTTCCCATCCAAAACACCCTAAATCTTCGATGCCTGTGACAGAACAAAGAGATGTTAAATGTTGTTCGAGATAACTGCGATAGGAAGCTAAAGTCTGAGCATTAACGTCTAACACTTCTCCGTCTTCATCTAAACCTACAATTGCGCCAATTCTTTGTTCTTGTTCCTTAACATTGGACTCAACATAAGGCTCATTATCATTTTCTGTTTTCAAAATGGTAATTTTCGGTTCCGATTTAGGTGACTTTTTACCTTTTTTCCTCTCAAACTTAAGTAGATCGCCGAATCCTTTCGATGTTTTTGCCATGACTTATAGATTTTTCGATATTACTATTTTTACCCCTCACTAATCACTAACTATTAATTACGTCATTTACATCACTAGTTTAGAAATCGTTATGAATATTCTCGAACTTAAAATCATTATCCCCACTTTTATTCTTCTTTTCGTTATCTTAGGTTACATCGGTGTTCCTCTCTGGTTGTGGTCTTTATATGTAGCCGCTATTTTAGGTATTTGCCATGTACCACTTTGGGGCTGGATTATCTTTGGTGTTGTAGCGTTAACTTTTAATCTTCCCCTGCTACGTCAAAGACTGATTACAGCCTATATTGTTAAAGCGATCGCCTCACTAAAACTCCTGCCCAAAATCTCTGATACTGAACGAGAAGCGATCGAAGCGGGAAACGTCTGGGTAGATGGTGAATTCTTCTCTGGTAAACCCAATTTCAAACGCCTCCTTGCAGAATCTTATCCACTAATACCTGAAAACTCCGAACTCCGAACTCCGAACTCCGAATTCAATAAAATCCGTTCTTTCCTCGACAACCAGGTAGAAACAGTCTGTCAAATGGCAACTGATTGGGAAATTCATTCTCGTCAAGATCTGCCTCCCCGAGTTTGGGATTATTTAAGACAAGAGCGTTTCTTTGGCATGATGATTCCCAAAAAATATGGAGGGTTGGGATTTTCTAACTTGGCATACAGCAGTATTATGACCAAGTTAGCTTCGCGTTCATTTACCCACACTGCTACAGTCGGGGTAACTAACTCTCTAGGACCAGCTAAATTACTCTTACGCTATGGAACAGAAGCTCAAAAAGACTATTATTTACCTCGATTGGCAAGCGGTGAAGAAATTCCTTGTTTTGCCCTAACTGAACCTAATGCTGGTTCTGATGCAGGTAGCATTGTGTCCAATGGAGTAGTATTTCAGGGCGATGATGGTAAATTATATCTGCGCTTGAACTGGGAGAAACGCTATATTACTCTTGCCACGATCGCGACTTTGATGGGATTGGCGTTTCGACTGCGCGATCCAGATAACCTATTAGGTAAAGGAGAAGATGTCGGGATTACCTGCGCCTTAGTACATACTAATACTCCTGGAGTAATCATCGATCACCGACACGATCCAATGGGCGTACCGTTTTATAACTCTCCCACCATTGGGCATGATGTAATTATTTCTGTAGACCAAATAATTGGTGGAGTTGAACAAGCAGGGCGAGGCTGGAAAATGCTGATGCAGTCTTTGGCTGCAGGACGAGGAATTAGTTTTCCTGCTACTTGCACTGGTATTGCTAAATTAGTCACCAGAGTTACAGGCGCATATGCCAGAGTTAGAAAACAGTTTGGACTAAATATTGGTCGTTTTGAAGGGATTGAAGAGCCTTTAGCTCGAATTAGCGGATTAACTTACTTAATGGAAGCAGCGAGACTGTATACAGTCGGTGCAGTAGATCGAGGTGAGCAACCGGCAGTAATTTCGGCGATCGCTAAATACAACTTTACCGAACTATCCCGTCAAATTATTAACGATGGCATGGATATTGTCGGTGGTGCAGGGATTTGTCGAGGTCCCAGAAACCTACTAGCTAATATATACACTGCTATACCCATACCCATTACTGTTGAAGGGGCAAATATTCTCACCCGCACGATGATTATTTATGGACAGGGTGTAATTCGTTCCCATCCCTATGTTTATCAAGAAATCGATGCTTTAAATCAATCCGATGTTCAAGCTTTTGATCGTGTTTTTTGGCATCATCTTGGTTCAATAGTACGTAATCTCTTCCGCGCTGTCTTACTTAGTTTTTCTCGTGGTTATTTAGCCCGTTCACCAGTAACTGGAACGACTGCGAAATATTATCGTAAGTTAGCCTGGGCATCAGCTACTTTTGCTTGTCTAACGGATCTATCCTTGATCACTTTTGGTGGCAGTCTTAAGCGGCAGGAAAAAATCACAGGTAGATTTGCAGATATTCTTTCTTGGATGTATTTAGCTACTGCTACTTTACGCCGCTTTGAAGCCGAAGGACGCAATCAGGCAGATCTTCCTCTTGTTCATTGGTCGCTGAAATATGCTTTGTCTCAAATTCAACAGGGATTTATAGGTATTTTTGATAATCTACCAGTACCTTTATTAGGAGTTATTACAGCTTGGTGGCGACTGAATCCTGTTGGTAAGATGCCCACTGATAAACTCGGCAGTCAGATTGCCCGCATTATCCAAACTCCAGGTTCTCAAAGAGATCGCCTGACCGCAGATATTCATATTCCCACTAATATCGAAGAAGCTTTAGGCAGATTAGAAAATGCATTCTTGTTATCAGTTAAAGCTGAATCTATCTTCCAGAAAATTAAAACTGCAACTAAAAAAGGTAAATTACCTGCGGGTAAACCCACAACCTTAGTTCGTGATGCTTTAGAACTAGGAATTATCGATCTCGATGAAGTCGAACTATTGACTCAAGCAGAATCGGCTCGCAATGATGCGATTCAAGTTGATTCTTTTACTTTGGAAGAATATCAAAGACATTCAGTAATTAGTGAAGGAAAAGATGACACAACCAAATTGAAACCCACAGTAAATAAACTGCATTTATTAGAGCAGTGAGGATACGAGATGAAGGTCAAAAATTTCAAACATCAAACAGGCAATTTTTCAGGTGCTGGTGGCGTTAGCTTATTTTATCAAAGCTGGCATCCTCAAGTCTTATCAAGGGCGATCGTACCGATTGTTCATGGTTTAGGGGTACATAGTGATATCTTTGATAACATGATCGAATTTCTGGTCAATCGTGACTATGCTGTTTATGCCTTCGATCTGCAAGGACATGGACGTTCTCCTGGTCAAAGAGGATACATCAATAGCTGGAGTGAGTTTCGAGAAGACCTCAGAGCTTTTTTGCAGTTAATTTCCAGCAAAGAAACTGATCTGCCAATATTTTTATTGGGTCAAAGTTTAGGGGGTACAATCGCTCTAGACTATGCCCTCCACTATGGCGATCGCCTACAAGGACTAATTTTATTAGCTCCTGCTTTACAAGTAGGTGTTTCTCCTTGGAAATTGACTATTGGCAGAATTCTTTCTCGATTTTTTCCTCGTTTTGCTTTAGATACAGGAATTGACATCACTGCTAGTTCTCGTAATGCGGAAGTACTTAGAGAACTAGCTCAAGATCCCCTGCGTCATACTCGGGGAACAGCACGATTAGCAACAGAATTTATTAATACAGTTGCCTGGATTGAAGCTCACGCATCAATGCTTCAAGTTCCTTTATTCATTCTTCACGGTGGAGCAGACCGAATTACCCTGCCTGAAAGTAGTCGTTTGTTGTTTGAACGAGTAACTTTGGCTGATAAAGAAATACGAGAGTATACTGAAAGCTATCATGAATTACATAACGATCTTAATTATCAAGATGTTTTCGTTGACATCGAAAATTGGCTAGCAAAACATTTGACGTGTGAGGGAGAAATCCCCTTGTTCCACGAAGTAACTGGGGGATACGAGGCAAAAACATACTTAAAAATTGAGGGATACTAAAAAATAAACAAATAACCAATTTTTGTTAGTGGGTAATTAACGGTGTTTGATGTAAATAGCGATCGCTATCTAGTTGTTTGACTAAAAAATCCGCGACATCGGCACGAGCAATAGTTTGAGCTTTTTGTCCTTTGAGATCGCTTAAAACTCGATAATCACCAGATTCTGGTTCATTAGTTAGTTCGGTGGGTCGAACTATAGTCCAGTCAAGATCACTCTGCATTACTTCTCGTTTCTGACGGTTTTTATCGACATAGATGCGTCCTAAAAGCAAGGGTAAGATTAATTTGTCGTACACAAATCTACCGTGTCCTTTAGTACCCACTTGATGATCGATGAGTAGCATAGTGGCATTATCGGGAGTTAGTTGGTCGAAAAAGATTTCCTGATCGCTATTAGTCATAAAATTGCTCGATTTAAGTAGAAAGAGATTAAAGTTTGATAGATATTAAAATGAGTGGCGTTGGTAAATGCGTAATGCTATTCATAATTTATTTGTCTGTTTGAAGATAATCTGGAAATTGGAGAGGCTTAGAGCTTAGAGCTACGAAGAATAACCTCGAAGTGCGACATTACATAATGACCAACGCCGTTAAATTTAACCCCCGTGCCATGCTTGTTGAAACAGTCGTTCCATTTCTGACTGGCTTACTTGTCGGGGATTGGTCAAACAGCAGGGATCTTGAAGTGCATTGGTTGCCATCAAAGGAATTGCCGACTCTTCGACTCCCAATTCAGCTAGAGTGGAGGGAATGCCTAGTTCCTGATTGAACCGACGCAGTTTAGTCAGTACATAATTGATCGCTTGTGTAGTAGATTGCCCTACTTCTGCTCCCATGACTTGAGCGATCGCAATAAAGCGATCGGGTACGGCTTCGGCATTGTAAGCTTCAACATAGGGCATCAACACCGCATTGATAACACCGTGAGCCAGGTTATGATACACTCCACCAATCTGATGGGACATGGCATGAACATAACCGAGACTGGCATTATTAAACGCCATTCCTGCCAAAAATTCGGCATAGGTTAAATCCGCTCGTGCCTGTTCGTTTTTACCGTCTTTATAGGCTGTAAGCAGTGATTTTCCTATCAGTTGGATCGCCTGGAGTGCGCCAGGATTAGTTAGGGGAGTGGCAGCCGTAGAGACATACGCTTCGATCGCATGACTGAGGGCATCCATACCCGTGGCAGCAGTTAATCCAGGAGGCATCCCCACCATCAGTTCTGGATCGTCAACGGAAACACTGGGAGTACAACGCCAATCAACTACGGGAAATTTAGATTGCCGTTCTTCATCAGTGATGATGGCAAAGCGGGTCATTTCGCTGCCCGTTCCTGATGTGGTATTGACAGCAAACATGGGTAGCATTTTTGTTTTCAGTTTGTTTACCCCAGCATAGTCTCGAATCGAGCCACCATTATTAGCGACAATGCCAATGCCTTTAGCGCAGTCGTGGGGCGAACCACCGCCAAAGGAAATAATGAAATCGCAGTTTTCTGCTTTGAGTAATTCCGCGCCTTCTTGGACTTCCGCTACAGTAGGATTGGGAGTAACGCGATCGTACACTGTATATTCAAGACTGAGTTGAGTCAGTAAGTTAGTCAGAACTTTGGTTGCCCCTACTTTACGGTGTAAGACTTCATCCGTTACAATTAGTGCCTTGTTGTAGCCCTCTGTCACCATTTCATCCCCTGCACTTTTGAGGGCACCTTTTCCAGCAATGTTCATCGGGGGCATGAAGAAATATTCAGCCATGATTTACCTCTAGTTTGGAATGGTAATTAAACCGCGAAGCGGTTAGCTCTTAGCTTTTAGCTCTTAGCTGTTAGCTTTGTTAAATAATAAGTTGGAATTGAGAGGCAAATGTTTGCCACCAAAATTTTTCCACCTGTTAACCACAGGCAAATGAGGTGTGATGAATTCCGTCTAGTCGCACGTATACGGCTTTGGTTTCGGTATAGGCTTCAAAGGCTTCTTTACCACGATTGCGTCCCCAGCCCGATTGTTTGTAGCCACCAAAAGGCATCGCAGCATCAAAGACGTTGTAGCAGTTGATAAATACAGTACCTGCGCGAATTGCTTTAGCAACTTTGTGAGCATTGCTTAAATCCGTCGTCCAAATACCAGAACCTAGTCCGAACTCGGTATTGTTGGCTTTTTGAACCAAATCTTCCAAACCGCTAAAACGTTCGATCGATAACACGGGACCAAAGATTTCTTCGCGCACCATTTTCATCTGGGAATTGGTATTCACAAACACGGTAGGTTCGACAAAAAAGCCTTTATCGCCAACTTTATGTCCGCCTGTGGTGATTTCTGCACCTTCATCCAGACCCGATTGGATATAGCCGAGAACTGTATTTTCCTGATTTTTAGATACCAATGGCCCCATTTGGGTGTCAGCATCTTGACCAGAACCGAGGCGAATGGTTTTGGCGTAATCGCTGATACCTGCCACGACGCGATCGAATATCTTTTCCTGTACGTACAGGCGAGAACCCGCACAACAACACTGACCGTGATTGAAGAAGATTCCTTCGGCAGCACCAGGAATGGCAACTTCAAGATCGGCATCATCCATAATAATATCTGGAGATTTTCCACCCAACTCTAAGGTGACTTTTTTCAAATTGCTATCGGCAATGGCTTTGAGGATACCCCGCCCAGTGCGAGTAGAACCTGTAAAGCCAATTTTATCCACATCGGGATGACTGGAAAGACGCGCCCCCGCATCAGAACCAGCACCTGGAACGATATTAATTACTCCTTCGGGAATACCTGCTTCTAAAGCAAGTTCGCCAAAGCGGAGGATCGATAGGGGTGTCACTTCCGAGGGTTTTAAAACGACGGTGTTACCCGCAGCAAGACAGGCTGCCATCTGCCAACCCGCAGCGATTAATAAAGGATAGTTCCAAGGAGTAATCAGTCCCACAACTCCAATTGGTTCGCGGAGAGTGTAAGCGTGAAATTCTGCACCAGGAACGGCAATATCCGAGACGGGAACGACCGAGCCTTCAAGAGTGCGAACCCAACCCGCCATGTAGTGAAACAAATCAGCCGTCAAAGGAATATCGGCAACTCTAGCTACACTTACAGGTTTACCATTATCAAGGCTTTCTAACCAAGCCAGTTCGTCGGCGTTTTCCAGAATCAGATCGCCTAAGCGATAGAGAATGCGCTGTCGCTGGGATGGGGTCATCGACGACCAAGAACCCCGCTCAAAGGCTTGACGAGCAGCAATAACCGCGCGATCGATGTCTTCAACTCCACCTTGAGCTATATCTGCTAGTTTCTCTTCAGTGGCAGGATCGATGGTGGCAAAGTCTTTTACCAACCTATCGCTCTATTTTTTATGGGTTCAAAGTTATAAACTTATCTCTAACTAAAGTTGAGTCTTTGTAGATCGCAGTCACTCGAAGTTCAATTGTATCGATTAAAACCATACAACATACGATGAAAAAATTATCAAAACAGGAGATATAGCCAATGACATCCCTACGGCGATCAAATCCCATACCTACCCTGGAAGAATTTTTAAAATTACCAGAAACCAAACCAGCAAGGGAATATATCAATGGAAAAATTTATCAAAAACCGATGCCACAAGGAAAACACAGCAGATTACAAATTAAATTAGCTTCCGCTATTAATGAAGCAGGAGAAAAACAAAAATTAGCATACGCTTTTCCTGAGTTACGCTGTACTTTTGCGGGACGTTCGATAGTTCCCGACATCGCTGTATTTGAATGGCAGAACATTCCCTTGGATGCCAATGGACAGATAGCTAATAGGTTTACTATAGCCCCAGACTGGCTAATTGAAATTCTCTCCCCCGACGGGCGACATATGCGCTGACTTTTCACGGCATCTTTGGAAAAGAGTATAAGTTAGGTAACAATGTTCGCTAACCTTTGCTGAATCTTGATGCTTCCTCTACCAAATCCTCCAACCCCATTGAAAGTGTACTCATCCCTCGCTCCAATGCTTCAATTCGGCCACGACGAGATAGAGCTTCAACCGCGTTCAAATAATCTTTACTTCCAGCTTTGCCTAAATATCGATGACGAGATGGAGTCCCATTTTTGGTGACAAAAATCGGTTCATGGGACATCCATTTGTAATACCAATAACGACCCCCCTTTTGTCCTTTGGCTTGGTAACGGACAATCCAACAACCAGACGGAGCAATTTCTCCTTCAGAGCGGATGTCTTCAATATCTTGTTGGAGTTGTTTGAGAAGATGTTTAAGTTCATCTAGACGACTGGCTACATCCTTCTGTTGACGGGCATTGGGCATAGTTAAGACCAGAAAAAGTCCTAATTCATTATGTAATAAAGTTCGCTAACCAAATCCTTATCCTACTCCCGCACCTCGTAGCAATCAACTCCCTCCTAAACTTTAAAATGGGAGCGTAATTGCCATCCTTCACACAAAGATTGCAATTCTAAAAATCCGCGCCATAAAACGGTAATACCAATATTACTTTTCTTTCGATGACTCAAGTAACCGCCCAAACGAGCTACAGCTTGCATCGCCCAGGCTACCGTCAAATCTACTACGGGGACTGATTTTCTTCCTTTGGCAGCTAAAACCTCAAGTTGTACCTCATTTAAAACCGAAGATGCCGGTGCTTCTGGTTCGGTTCGATTTAAATAAGTCATTTTTAACAATTGTGCCGCAATATTTGTTAAAAATCCTAATAATACCTGCATACTATTTCCAGATAGACGATAGCTTTCCGCCTTACATCCTGACTTGAGAATTTTATGATATTCTTCAATTCGCCAACGGTAAGTGTACCACCGTAAAATGGTTTGTGCCTGTTCCTCATTTGTAACGGGTTCTGTAGTCAAGATCATCCATTCTACGCGTTCACAGCCCTCTGGGGGGTCAATTTCTACGGCATAAACCCCATAAACTTCAAAAGATTCTGGTTCTTTAATTCTGGCGGGACTACGAAGTTTAATAGGTGCATATCTAATTGCCAAAACTGCGATTCGCTCTGTCCTCTGTTTGGTTTTGGCTAGTTCTATCGCTACTTCCATCTTGATCGGTTGGGATGGTAGCCATGACCATAGATAACTGTTTTCTCCCTCAAGTGCTCGATTATGTGCTGCTCTTACTACTAACCCTGTATTTGAGGTTTTATATGAAGTCCGTTTGATTAGTTCTAATTAAACGGCTGTTGCTAAACTAGACTGTGGCCACCAAGAGAAATTAGTAATTCCTTTGACCAATTCTGGTTGTTGCAAAATGACTTGACATCTGGTGTACAAGATTTCTTCTAATTGCTCCAAATTAGTAAAGCTACGATTAGCCAGAGGCTCATCTACTATCGGCCACAGTCTTTCGGCTGGCTGTAATTCAGGGGAATAAGGAGGGAGAAATTCCAGATGTAAACCTAATGGTAAATTTTGAGTAATTTCTTTGCTGACGTGCCAGCCAGCCCCATCCAAAACTAACAGAATCTGTTTACTTTCACCAAGATTAAACTCTCGCGCAAAATCTTCTAAAACTTGTAAAAACAACTCTTTGTTGACATAGGGAAGAATCCAAAAGTAAGTTTCTCCTGACTGGGGAGCTACAAAACCATACAACCAGAGCCATTGATACTTCCAATTAACATCTGCTGTCAGATTTTCGCCAATTTCTGCCCAAATTCGTCTTGGAATTAGTTTTAATCCCAAACGGTGTTCATCCATAGTCCATAGTTCTACTATGGCCTGGGGATTATCTCGGCATAGTTTTTGATATCTGTTTTGAAGTTTTTTTTCCATTTTTCTTGCTCAAAAGGGTCTGATTCAGTATGAGCTGGTCTCGGTTGTTTGAGTCTGAGTTCGTACCCTCTAAGATATTCCCATCCCCTTTGTTTACTCACGGGACGTTCTAAAAGCTCCGACATCCAGTCTGCCACTTTACGACTATTCCATAAACCTCCATCTACTGGTGGGGTTTGTAATCTTTGCCACAAATGAGCTAACTGCACATCATCTAGCAAAGGTTTATTCCCCTGATTTTGATGTCGGCGATCGCCTAACCCTTCCTCTCCTAAATGGTTATAGCGACTAGCTAACTTATAAATCCATTTTGTACTATAGTTGGTAATACTACTTACTTCTGCTACAGTCTTGCCACTAGCTAAAAGCCATATGATTTGATAATGAGAACGTTCTACTGAGTCACAACTGTTTCGATAACGTTGTTTTAGTTCTTCTAAACTCAGATGAGATTTTAATTTGAGGGAGCTGGGCATTGATTTATGTCATATTGATAGCTTCAATTAATTTTAGAACTAATTAAGCGGACTTCATATTACTGACTTGAGCAAAGACTTCCGCAATGTCCCCTTCTCGGTCAAATACATGGATAATTTTGGGCCTTGTAGGCTCTGGAACGGAGATTTTTAAGAGTTTTTCGACTTCTTTGAGAGCTTCTATCCATTTATAAGATTCTTTCTCTTCAATTGGGCGTTTTCTGGCTTCTGCTTGTTTTTTCTTCCTCTGTTTCTTCGTTAGATTTTCCCCTTTTTCTTCATGCTCTCGATGCCACAGTTTTTCTGTTAGTAATCCTATTGGTTGTCCATTGTCGGCATCAAGGGCTAAGGTGCTATGTAGAATTAGTCCATTTCCCCCATTGCCAATCGGTCCATATTCGGCTCTTTTGTCGAGGATTTTTTTGTAATCGAGATAGGTTGTATCTCCCACTGCTAATACGATGGGGAGTGCTTTAATCTGAGCTGCTGTTTGAAGATGATAGGGTTGGCACACACTGCTTAAGCTAGTTTTCGGATTGGCAAAGAATTCATAAGCTCTTTTCAGGTCACTTGCTCTCTCAAAAATCTCTGAGAGTGGCTTGCCATATTTTAACGATAATCTTGATTCGATGAACATCGCCCTTTTGGTTAAACGTTGATCTCCAAAGTCGCATTTTTCCGTTATTGAATTTTTGGTCTGATTCATTCATAACTTACAATCGGCTCAATTATTTTGCTCTATCGAGAGCGCAGATTTCTCTAAATGAGTAATTGTTAGCGAATATTGTTACACAACTTATATTTCCTCCAAAAGATGCCGTGAAAAGTCAGTACAAAATTGGGCTACTTTATCGACCCTGATGATAAGTCTGTTACGGTATTTCAACCAAACCAGTTGCCAGAGATAAAAGAAAAGCAAGACGTATTGCCCGTGTTAAATGTCTTGCAAAACTGGCAGCTAAAAGTTGAAGATATATTTAATTGGTTGAATTTCGCATGATTGAGTTCTTAAGAATCAATACTGTAAGGTGGGCAATGCCTACTCTCCCTACTCCCTACTTGCTACAAACAGGCAATACCTCGCTTGAGTGCCACCAAAACCGCTTCAGTGCGATTTCTGACGGCTAACTTATCGAAAATTTTGTTGATGTGAAATTTAACCGTCCCTTCAGTGACATTTAACGCGGTACTAATTTCTTGATTATTTTTCCCTTCTGTCATCAAACACAGCACCTCTCGCTCCCGCTTGGTTAAAGGTGTTTGGTTCATGCGTTCTGCTATTTTAACCGCAACTTGAGGTGGAATATGTTTTTTTCCCGCATAAACCCGACGAATTGTAGCAATGATTTCGTCGCAGGGGGTACTTTTAAGCAGATAGGCTTTCGCTCCTGCTTTCAATCCTTGATAGATATCTTCATCACCGTCGTAAATGGTGAACATAATTATACAGGCTTCGGGAAACTGGGTGCGAATTTGGGCGATCGCATCAGCCCCGCTCAATTCTCCTGGCATCCGCAAATCCAGCAGGGCAACATCTGGTTGGTGTTGGGCAAACAGAGTCACGGCTTCAGTTCCGCTACTGGCTCGACCAACTACGGTCATGTCGGGTTCGGTATCGAGAATTAGGGCAAGACCATCGACTAAAACGGGATGGTCGTCGGCAAGTAAAACGCGAATTGGCGAAGTGGAAGTCATACTAAATTCTGTTCGTATAAGTTACTTTTAAAAAGCCCCCTAAATCCACGGCACTCAATGTGCGGAACCTGCGTCCGCACCCGTGCCTCCCCAATTCTGGGGGACTTGAAGAACGGCGAACGTGACCTTTATCAATCGGATTTAGTATCATTTTGTAATTTAGAATACAAATTTCTTTTAAATACGGTAAATGGCTACTGTCAGGTTAATTTTCAAGGAAAATAGCGGTAAACATCTCGCCGATGAAGCACTCGTGCGAAGGTTATCGTTTCCTTTTGTATAAAAATGCCAATCCGATAATCACCAACTCTGATACGGTAGGCATTCTGGTGTCCCTTGATTTTTTTGAGACTTTTAATTTCAGTTATATTCTGACAGTTGGGAATAGTTTGAAATGCTAAATTTTTAATCTCTGAGTAGACAGATGTTTTTTTGAGTTTTTTGAGGTCTTTGATGAAGCTGGAAAGATATTCCGTTTTCATTCTTCTTCTAGTGCTTTTAATGCCTCCTCTCGACTCATAGGCGTTTCGCTAATAGTTGTTTTCATAGCTTGATATAGTGCCTCGTCCTCTAGTCCTTCTAACAATTGTTGATAGTCATCGAAGTTGAGAATAACTTGACGAATATTACCTTGGGTATCGGTAATCAGTTCTTGGGCGAAGGGATAATCGATCTTAGTCATTTTTATTGTTAGTTGATTTTATCTATTTTAAATTTTAGTGTTTCTTCTCCGTGATATTTTCACAGACTTGCTGATATTTCTCTACTTTGGCTCGATCTATAGGGGAACGGTCACGCTAATAGTCGTGCCATTACCTGGGTTAGTTATAATATTTACCACGGCGTTAATCTGTTCGGCTCGCTGTTCGATACTTTTAATTCCAAAACCGCTATTAACCCCCAGCAGTTCGGGAGCAAAACCCCTTCCATCATCCTGAATTTGTAGCTGTAGCCGATCGCTATTAAAGATAAGATTCAAATCTATCTGTCGGGCTTCGGCGTGTTTGAGGGCATTGGTAACAGCTTCTTGACCGATGCGTAATAGGTTAAGACGAACATCGGGAGATAAAGGGGTCTGAGTGCCAGAGGTTGAGAATTCTATTTGAACTGGAACATTAGTATTTAAAGTAGTGACCAATCTTTGAAAAGCAGCAACTAAATCGTTGTACTCGTCAGCATTTTCCCTCAGAGTCCATAGTGACTGCTGTACTTGAGTAATTCCTTGATGTGCTAAATTTTGGGCGAGATTGAGACAAGAAGAAACGCGATCGCTTTTGGTAATTAGCAGGCGTTTACCAGCCTCAAGCTGCATGACAATGGCGGTGAATGACTGACCGATCGTATCGTGAATTTCCCGCGCTAGTTCGTTGCGTTCTTCGATTACAGCGCGTTCGGCTTCTTTCTGTTCTGTGATAATCTGTTGGCGATAAATGGCACTACCAACACAGCTTGCTGCGGTTTTGAATACGGCAATTTCGGGTAGGGTTAAACGCTTTGCTTCTCGACAAAAATCGATGCCTAAAATACCCCAAAACTGTTCGTTTACAAAAATTGGCACGGCGTAGGTGGATTTCACACCGAGTTCAATTGATTGACTACGGAATGGTTCGTGTAGTTCCTGATACTGCTGACGAACTTAACAATATACTGAAGAGCGATCGCTAGCTAAAATAGTCAAAGTTAATCAGGAGCTAATTTAGCAAAAGAAGAAACACGAGTTTTAGCCAAAGGAACACCTTCAAACCATGCAAACAAACGAATCGCATTGATCGCAGTTGCAGTGAGGATATGTTGTAAATGAACTTTATCCAAACCTATATAACGGCATTTGCGTAAACCAAAACCACGGACTCCCTGAGAAATTGTGCCTTCAACTCCTGCACGTTGATTGTATTGTTTGGACCATTTTTTAGTTTCTTGCTGTTTTCGTCTTTTGACAATGGCTAGATGTTCCTCTTTTGGACGTAGAGTAATTTCTCTCGGTTCGGTTTTTGAGCGGGTACATAAGTGACGACACTGACACTCTCGACAAGCTTTTCGAGGAAATTTAATTCCAATAACTGTATTGTCCCATTTATCTTTGTGTACAGTCCATTTTTTCGTACTCTTGATTCCTTGGGGACAAGTAGCTTGTTGTTTTTTCCAGTTAATTTTAAAATGACTCAAATCATAGGCTTCAGGGTTTTTGGATTGCCAACTAACATTGTCACGGACTGGTCCAATTAGTTCAATATTATGTTGTTGCTTACTTTCAACTAACAGAGTGCCATCCACATAACCAGCATCAACCAGATGCTCGGATGGTGATAAATTCTTGTCAGCTAAAGATTGATGAATTAACTCAGTTTGGTCTACATCAGCTAGATGAGCTTCTGTCGTTTGAACATTGGTAATTAAATGAACTCGATTTCGAGCACAAGTTTCAGTCAGATGTACCTTGTAGCCAAGCCAAGTAGTATGTCGCTTGTTACCATAACGAGCTTCAGTATCATAAGGGGAATTACTTCTGATTCCTGCTGGGGGTAAATCCTTGTGACTACGCCAATGAAGTTGACCATTATTAATCCAGTATTGATGTACCCAAGCAATTCTAAGAGTTTTGATTGCTGGAATCTCTCTAAGCCATTGCGGTGCAGTCGGTTCATCGTAAATAGCCATTAAAATTTTCATTCCATCTCGTCCAATATTGGCAGCATATTCATTACGCGCTTTTGTTCCTCTGGGCAGTCGAGATTCTTCAACAGGTTTACTGTAACGGTCAAACCAGTCAGAAGCGACTATATTGGATAACCAATCTGGATGGGCTACAGCTAAAGTATTCAAAGCAGAACGCAAGGTTTCACCAACATATTCAAGTCGATTAAGATTACGAATTGCTGCCAAGATATGAGTTGAATCAGTTCTAGCTTTTCCTTTAGCTTTAATTAGTTGAAGTTGTTGGCAGCGTTCTAAAAGCTTATCTAACAAAAGCTTTTCTTTTCCTCCATTCAGCAATCGAGAACGAAATAAGGTCAATACAGAAGAATCAAAACTTGAATCGGTCAATTCCAGTCCTAGAGCATATTTCCAGTCAATACGGGCAGCTACTGCTTCTACTGCTCCTCTGTCAGATAAATTAGCCATATACTGCATCACACAGATCAAAGCTAAACTTCCAGGACGTAATGCTGGCTGACCTTCAGATGAATAAAGTTCGACAAAATCACTATCATCATAAAATGTACCCAATTCATCTCTAAGACTCATGTAAAGATTCCCCTTGGGAAAAGCTCTGTGTGCTATTTCTTTGGTGAGAGGTGGGATGGATTTAATTAATTGATGATGTAGAACCATGCTGAAATGACTCCCTTGAACTTTTGTTCTGCTCTATAAGCTCAATTTAAGTCATTTTGAGCGTGGGGGATGCTGAATTTAGTTCAGCATATCCAACCACGCTATTGAGATTCTCAATTCAAGAATTTTGCGATCGCCCTGTAGAAAAAATTGGGCTTATGTTAAGTTCGTCAGCAGTATCAGTTCCTTAACAGTTCCGCCTGTGAACTCACCCCCTTTCATTTGAACTAGCCAATCTTCCATTCCTTGCCAAGAAATTTTATTATGTTCTGGATATTTTATTTGAGGAATAGCGAAAGATGAATTCCATTCATAAAAAGCAAGCAAAAAACCTATAGGTTCGTCGATATTACCTTCAAAATGTTGACATACACCTATGCGATCGCAATCTAAACTTTCTCCTAACATCTTCAGGGCTGCATTTATCCCCGCATCGAGATCGGGAGTTGCCAGTAATTGATTGGCTGCAAGTGCGGTAGCTTCTAACCATCTATCGCGTAATGATAAAACTTGGTTACTTTGTTCTAGTTGAATTAATCTTTGTTTTTCGGCTTGTTCTTTTTCAGTTTGTATTTGTTGGCGATAAATGGCACTACCCACACAGCTTGCTGCGGTTTTAAATACGGCAATTTCTGGTAGGGTTAAACGCTTTGCTTCTCGGCAATAATCGATTGATACCGTTCCCCACCAAGTTCCATTTAAGAAAAACGGCACTATATAGGTAGATTGAGCCTCTACTTCTATTTCAAAATGACGAAATGGTTCTGCAAGTTCATCTACAACACTTCCAACCCATTCTCCTCTCATGAGTCGCTCGATCCATTCCTCACCAAGATCGCTAACAGGTATTTGTTTTAATTCTGGATTTAACAGTTGAGAAGAAACATGAGAAGAATTCCATTCGTAAATTAGATGACCTAATGTGGGTACATTTGCACTTTCCTGGTTATAGATACATTGAAATACCCCCACACGATCGCAATCTAAACTTTCTCCTAACATCTTCAGGGCTGCATTTATCCCCGCATCGAGATCGGGAGTTGCCAGTAATTGATTGGCTGCAAGTGCGGTAGCTTCTAACCATCTGTCGCGTAAAGATAATACTCGGTTACTTTGTTCTAGTTGGGCTACCCGTTGTCGTTCGGCTTCTAGTAGGGCTTGTTGTGCCTGTTTGAGTTCGGTAATGTCGGTTTGCACTCCCCAACCGCCCCAGAAATAACCATCTCTTACATCGCCGACAATATTTTGCAAAAAATATCTACGTTGTCCATCTGCATCTATTTCTTCAGTTTCAGCATTACGGATTTGGTAGCTGTTTTCAATAATAGCGCGATTACTTTCTAAATTTGTTTGTGATTCTTCAGGATAAATATCAACAAGCCTTTTATCAACAATATCCTCTGATGAATTAAAACTATACTGATTGATAAAAGTGGAATTGACTTCTGCGATCCGAAAATATTGATAGGTGAATTCAAGCTGTTCTTCTACAGATAAAGAGGTTGAAATCGGTTCATCAAACTCAAAGCGATAAATCCCTTCATTGCTCAACTCAAACAGAGTTCGATAGCGTTTTTCTGATGCTCGTAACGCCTCATCTTGTTGTTCTCGTGCGATCGCTGCTGCAATACTATCTACTGCGATCGCAAAGACTGCTGTATCCGCTTCTTCAAATAACCTTACTTCTTGGCAATAGTCGAACCCAAACACGCCCCAAAATTCTCCCTGCACCATAATGGGAACTAACGTCATAGAAATATTGCCCTGTGCCTGTAAAATACTGCGAGCGGGTTCTGATAGTTCGTCGATTAAGAAATTAGAGATTTTTCCTTGAAATAGTTTTTCTCTAAACTGGGGAAAATCCGACCACAATAAGGCAGTTTCTAGTTCGGGTGTTGATTCAACCGATCTGGTAATACCTTCACGACACCATTCCGTATGCAGTTTTATCGCAGCTTCACCCGTGACGGGATTAGGTATGTTTTGTACTAAGCCACAGCGATCGCTTTTTGCAGCTTCTCCCAATATCTGTAACACTTCTGGTAAAGCGGTATGGTAATCGGGCGATCGCAACAGAGAATTAGCCACCGTAGCTACAGCTTGCAACAGTTTGGCTCGTTCTTGGGCTGCTTGTTCTCTTTCTAATAAAATATTGCGTTCGGCTTGTTCCTTTGCCCGTCTGGTTCGTTCGCGATCGATCGCTCCACCAATACAGGCAGCAGCAGTCTTTAAAATCGATAGTTCTGTTTCGCTACGCTGTATTTCTTCCCGACAATCATCAATACCAATGACACCCCAATGTTTGCCCTCTACGAAAATCGGAACGACATGAAGGGCTTTCACTTTTACTTCTGCCATTTTGCTCCGAAAAGGTTCGGGCATTTCCTCTAATCGGCAACTGATAGTTTTACCTTGACTTTGAAGTTCGTACCATTCTTCTATACCCTGATAACTTCCTTGAGAAAGTTCTGGATCTGCGATTTGTGAAACAGCACAAGCTGAATTCCATTCGTATGACATTCGCCAGTTTGGAATTGATGGCTTTAATAAGTTGTGCAAATTTTCAATAACACAAACCCGATCGGTATCGATACTCTCTCCAATAATCTGCAACGCCGTATTTACCGCCTCATCAAACTCTGCCCCTGTCAACAAAACATTAGAAGCTTCTGCGGTGGCTGCCAAAATGCGATCGCGCTGTTCTAAAACTCTATTGTGTTCTCGTAACTGACTTGCTTTTTGTTGTTCTAATAAGACATTGCGTTGGGCTGCTTCCCTTTCGGTGCGAATGCGAAACTGTTGGATTGCACTACCGATACCCGCAGCGACGGTTTTGAGGATTGAGATTTCCGACTCGCTGCGCTGTTGGGCTTCTTGACAGTCATCAAACCCCACCACGCCCCAATACTCCCCATCGATCGCAATAGGAACGGCATAGGTAGACTTTACGCCGATCGCTTTTTGTCCGCTTCTAACTGGTTCGGGTATTTCCTCAATTACTCCCCCTGCTGCTTCCCCTCGTTTAAAGCTTTCGTACCACTCTTCAATCCCCTCATAGTTTACCTGCTGTAATTCGGGATGCTGTAGCTGAGATACGGCATAGTCTGAATGCCATTCATATAGTGCTTGCAAATAACCTAAAGTTTCTCCTGTCGTATTGTCGTAGTGTTCCATGACGCACACTCGATCTGTAGCAATTCCTTCCCCGATAATTTCTAAAGCATTTGCGATCGCATTATCTAAATCCTCGTTATTCAGTAAAGCCTGGGTAGCAGAAGCGGTAAGATTGAGTAGGCGATCGCGCTCTTGTAACTCAATGGCTTTTTGTTGTTCTAATAATGCCTTTCTTTGAGCCTCTTCTTTAGTTTGGCGATCGCGTTCTCGCTCGATCGCACTCCCAATACAGGCAGCAGCCGTTTTTAATACCGCAATTTCTGCCTCGCATAATTCCCTGGCGGTACGACAAAAATCTAAACCGATTAATCCCCAATATTCTCCATCAATCGTAATTGGAATAGCATAAGTAGACTTTACCCCTAACTTATCTCTTTGATAGCTGCGAAACGGTTCGGAAAATGTTTCAATTAAGCCACCCCAATGTTGACCTACTTTTAATTGCTCGTAAAGTTCCTCGATACCATCGTAGGGAATTATCTTCATCTTAGGATGAGAAAATTGAGAAGCAGCATAATCAGATAGCCATTCGTAGGGAAGAACAATTACGTGACCGATAGTTTGACCTGTGATGTCTTCAATATGCTCGTCTATCCCCAGGCGATCTGCACCAAAACTCGTACCTAATATTTTTAAGGCTTGATTAACACCCCGTTCAAAATTATCATCACTTAGCAAAGTAATAGTACAATCTGCTGTTGCTTGAAGTAGACTGTTTGTCTTGGTTAAATTGTCGGGATGTTCTGACTGCTGTTGCGCCATTGGGGATTAATTCGATATTATGTTCCCCCAGTCTTGTAACTAGGGGGCTATGATAATGATACCCATGCTATGTAAACCTTTGAGTTATCTCCGAGGCATTTTTTGGGGTACAACAATAAATAAGCGATCGCCTGGCTTTACATCGTGTCCTATTTTGCAATATTGGTATATATGACCAAAGGTCATTTGTAAATATATGACCAAAGGTCATTTGTAATATTAGTTTTATTAGTTGTATCTTTTTAAAACTTCTGTAATTATTAAAGCGTCTATAAAAGTTAAATCTAATTCTATAAATATTTGGAATTACTTTGTTTACTTAATTAGGTTTGTGACAATTAATACCGATCAAAATTAAACTTATATCTTTATCAATCAAACGGTTAAGTACGAAAAACTAGTATCAAAATATACATTAAATTATCAAAACTGAATACTATAAATTTGCCAATATTTTGATATAGTTGGGAAAATTTGCCAGAAATCGCCCTAAATCCTGCTGTTATTTATACATTAATTTTGGAAGGCGTTAACTAAATAACAGACAGCCTTATATAAGTTATTTTATCATAATGGTATTCAATTAAAGTCCTACTTAGATCAAGACAAATATTTACTTTTGATTACCAAATAAATCATTAATTTTGCGGAGTTTTTTAAACTAGATTTTCAATAGCATTTAAACGTCTAATATAGCCTTTTACTAGAATGCAAAGATAATGTACTTTATTGAGCTAAAAATGGAGTAAAATGCCTAAGATTTTGATTATAGAAGACGATGAAGATATCAGAGAGCTAATTTCTGAAAGCCTGGAAGATCTAAATTACGAGATTATTACGGTAGCATCTGGCAAAAATGGTCTAGACAAAGCACAAAAACATTTACCTGATGTAATTGTCTGCGATATTAATATGCCTGGATTAAGTGGTTATCAAGTTCTTCAAGCCCTACGCCAAAATCCGATAACGGTAATGATTCCCTTTATTTTTTTTACTTCGTTAAATAGTGAAGCCGAACGAGCATATGCTATTAAGTTGGGAGTAAACGGTTATCTCAGTAAATCTTGTACAATACGAGAACTTAAAGCAGCGATCAATAAAATGTTAAACTTATAAATAAAAAAAGTCGTTAGTCGTTAGTAATTAGTTATTAGTCGTTCAAATATAGTCTTAAACTATACCTGAACGGGGACACAGTAAGACTATGGGATCTTAAACACAATTGTTTTTAGTATTTAATTTAAACTAAAAACTAAAAACTTTTTGATAAAAATAATCGAAATAAAAAACTGAGAAAAACCAAGCTTTTTTACTTTCATCATCTAACAAAGTACTAAATCTAATATTGAATCTATTAATAGTGATTTACTGATTTTAAATCTGTGACAATCTTGGTTTCAACTCAAGTTAAAATCTAAATAGTTGCAAAAGTAATACAAAACTTCTGATTTTTTTCATTTATTAGCAAGTAAAAACCTCGGCATATTTTACCAAGGTCGAGTAGGAGAAATTAATTAATCCACTTAGAGACTTAAACCTTTATTGTCTGAGTAAATCAACTGTTAAGACTCTATGGTTATTTTTTAAACTCAGACAAAGTTCTTACTCTTCACAGCAGCTCTAAAAGCCCCTTCAAATAAAGGTTTCTTTCCAAGCCTGATTCTCATTAATCTATAGTTAATGAAAATGAATAACGAAAAAATCAGACTTGAAAAATGAAAATTGACCGCCAGCCTGAGAAACGATAAAGATTCCATAAAAATTTAGGGACAAAGTTAAAAATGCTATCTGATTAACTTAAATTTAGGAACTAAAATGCAAAATCTTTAGCTAGTTTTACTGAAATACTTCCGGCAGTCAAAGATTAGGGCTTGCGATTTATCCATATAAAAAATATAGTCATTCCCCATAAAACTTATATATTAGGCTAAAAGTGAATCGTATTGTCTTGAGCCTTCTCGTAAAAATATTGCCCTAACAAGAATTATCTGTTCTGAAACAATCTTTCACCATAGTTTAACTAATTGGAATGACTATGAATCCAGCATTAAAAAGTACCTAGAAGAACCAGAAGCGTGAAACAACACACAATTAACAAGATTCCAACTAAAATAGCTACCCAGGGTTCACGATTAGTTTTATCTAAATATTGATTAACTTTTTTATCCTTCGGTTCAGGATGCCAAATCATTGGTTTCATAACCTTTACCTCCTTAATTATTAAGATAGATTATGCCATTACTTTTTACTAATAGTTTTTGCTTGAGATAAGTTCAAAAGTTTAACTTTCTTGATTCAATATAAATTAAGTTGTATCTATATTGACAAAGTTTTAAAATCTCTTATTTCTAATTTATCACTCTTCTATCAATATAAATTGATATGACATATAAATTTACTAAAATATTAATTTTCTAATTACCTTTTTGAAGATAAATTATTATCTTACCTGTTATTAAATTATCAATTACTATTCGAAAACTAGTATTTGCTTTTTGTCGAGTTTTTAGAAAAAAGTGGTTATGCCAAGGTTTAGCTTGAAAATTGCTCTCTTCACAATATCCTCAAACTTTTAGTCTAAACTCAAAGTAAAATTTATAGCTAAGAAAAACTAAGCACTAACTATTAATCACTAACCTAATCATAGGAGAATTCTTATAATGAGCTGGCGAAAACTAAGACCGCTAATCGTGGCTTTTATGGCAACTTTCCTGTTGATTTTTGTAACTGGAGTTGCTGTTGCTAATAACGAGAACGATATTCAAATCTTCAAAATGAATACTGATGTCACAGTTCCTGAAAAACAAGTTGTGACTGATGCAGTAGCTATTGGCGGAAATGTAACTATCTTTAATGAGGGACAAGTTACTCATGATGCCTTAGCTCTTGGGGGAGATGTAATCCTTAAACCCAATGCTAGCGTTGGAGGGGATGCGGTAGCTATTGGCGGAGAGATTATTAAACAAGAAGGTGCTATGGTCGGTGGTAGTGAAGTAGTAATATTCAGTAATGCTAAAGTATTATTTGAGCGTTTTGGCTTATTGGGCACTGTTTATTTAATGAATGCTTTATTCTCTTTAGCTTCTCTAATAGTTGTCTTTGCTTTTGGCATATTTTTACTTTTACTACTTCCAGGTCACATTCAAAGCATTACGGCTACTATGCACCAACATCCGTTTAAAAGTGGGATGTGGGGTTTAGGTGGTATTGTAGCGATTACCCTGTTTGTTGCTCTATTTGCTGGTAGTGTATTTGGCTTTTTACTTATTCCCATCGCTAATCTAGGCTTTGCTGTTGCCGGTTTGCTTGGTGCGATCGCTACTGGACTATGGATTGGCAAGAAAATTATTCCGCATTCAGATAAGGCTATTATTCCTTTTTTAGTGGGAATGCTAATTTTAGTCATCATGAGTCTGATTCCAATCGCTGGAGGATTGATAATTTTAATGCTTAATTTATTTGGTTTTGGTGCAGTATTACTATCACGAGTAGGTACGATGCAACCAGAAACTATTCAAAAGCGATTCGATCAGTTAGAAGGTACTATACAACCATCAGGAGGATAAGCACAGGAATCGTGATCGCTCTGAAAAATAAATGGTGATTGAAACAGGGAATCAAGAATTTCATGAAAAGCAAATAAATAGTACTTTCCAGCAAAATTGGCATTTTAAATCAGCTGAATCAACTTTAGCCGAGTTAAAAACTTCCGTAACATCGGGATTATCAGCACAGGCAGTAAAGCAAAATGTAGCTCAATATGGAGCAAATGTTTTAGCTGAAACTAAACCTCGTTCGGGATTGATAATTTTTCTGGGCTACTTTTGGTCAATTCCTGTTGCTCTTTTAACCTTAGCTGCCATACTTTCAATTGCCACTGATAGTAAAGTTGATGCGCTGGTGATTTTAGGTGTAGTCTTTATCAATGCTGTATTAGGTTATATAACTGAAAGCCGCTCAGAACGAATTATTCTCTCGTTAAAAAACCTGATTAATCCATCTACCTGGGTAATTAGAGATGGTCAAGCGATAGAAATTGAATCACAAGGGGTTGTAGTTGGCGATATCTTGATTCTCAAACCTGGTAGTTACGTTGCTGCCGATGCCAGGCTGGTGGAGAGCGATCGCCTAAGTGTTGATGAATCTGTCCTCACAGGGGAAAGTATTCCTGTTATCAAAACTTGGCAAACTCTACCAGAATTAGATCTTCCCTTAGCCAAACGTACCAATATGGTTTATCGCAGTACTTTTGTGACTGGGGGACAAGGATTAGGAGTGGTAGTAGCTACGGGGCAAAAGACGGAAATGGGTCGGATTCAGGCTTTGGTCAGTGAAACCTCTATTCCACAAACTCCACTAGAAAAACAACTCGATCGCGCTGCTGGTCAACTGGTTTTATTATCTAGTGCCGTATGTATCCTAGTTTTAGGACTGGGAATAGTTCGCGGTTATGGTTTCATCGAAATGCTCAAAACCTCGATCGCCTTAGCTGTAGCTGCCGTACCCGAAGGATTGCCGACTGTCGCTACGATCACTTTGGCATTGGGAATTAACGTCATGAGACAGAAACGGGTTTTAGTTCGCCGTCTCGATGCCATCGAAGCTTTGGGTTCGGTACAAACTATCTGTTTGGATAAAACCGGGACACTTACTGCTAATCAAATGTCAGTGGTAGAAATTCAAACCCCTAGCCACCAGATTAAAGTTAAAGATGGGGAATTTTCTGGCGATCGCCATGAAGAATTATGGCAGCTAATTAAGGTTGCCGTTCTTTGTAACGAAAGTCAGATAAATCCCAGTCAAAATATAATTGACGGCTCGCCGACCGAAAATGCTTTAATGCAAATGGCAATCTCGGCAGATATAGATATAATTGCTCTGCAAACCAAATATCCGCTGCTAGAAATTAATCATCGTGCCGATGGTCAAAACTATATGGCTACGGTACATCAGATCAATGAATCCCAGAAACTAATTGCAGTTAAAGGTAATCCCTCAGAAGTTTTAGAACTATGTAAGTTTCAACTTAAAAATGATCGCCCAGTATTATTAACTGAAATAGAGCGACAAGCGAGCGCCAAAGCTAATCAACAAATGACCAGTCAAGCCCTCCGTGTATTGGGAACAGCCTATAAAGAGATTGAAGGCACAGAAGAGATCGCTTCAGATAAACTTGTCTGGTTGGGTCTGATTGGCATTACTAATCCAATCCGACCTGGAGTTAAAGAATTAATTGCCGACTTTCATCGAGCAGGAATCGACACTGTAATGGTTACGGGCGATCAAGCAAATACAGCTCGTGCGATCGCATCAGAGTTGAATCTAAGCCAGGAAAAAGAATTAGTAGGAATAGATGGTGAGTTACTTTTGGTGAGTGAGTTTTTCGACTTGAAACTAGAGGAACAAAATACACTGTTAAGAAAAGAGTCAAACCTGGAAAATCATCCGTCCTTAGCTAATCTCGCTCAAGTCCCAGTTAATTTCTTCGCCAGAATTAGTCCTGCTGACAAATTAAAAATAGTTCGCGCCTTGCAAAAGGCAGGCAAAGTTGTGGCGATGACGGGAGATGGGATTAATGATGCTCCTGCCCTAAAAGCTGCTGAGGTGGGCATTGCAATGGGTAAAAGTGGTACTGATGTAGCTAGAGAAGTTGCTGATATTGTTTTAGAAGATGACAATTTAGCAACAGCGATCGCTGCTGTCAGTCAGGGAAGAACTATCTATAACAACATCAAAAAGGCACTTCATTTTTTGCTATCTACTAACCTGAGCGAAATTATAGTGATGGTTTTAGCTAATTTATGCGGAATTGGTCAACCCCTCAACGCGATTCAGCTTTTATGGTTAAATTTGGTAACTGATATATTTCCTGGTTTAGCATTGGGTTTAGAAGCACCCGAACCAGATGTTTTAAATGTTCCTCCTCGTAATCCAGAAGCAGCAATTATTGACTCTGCTGACTTTAAACGGCTCGGTTTTGAGGCGGGTATAATTTCTCTATTTACTTTAGGAGCTTATAGCTACAGTATTATTAACTACGGTATTGGCGATCGCGCTAGCACTATTGCTTTTATGAGTTTGGTAACGGCACAATTACTACATGCTTTTAGTTGTCGATCTAGTCAACCATTTTGGCGAGTTAAGCTCAAACCAAATCACTATTTAAGATTAGCTCTAGGAATTTCTCTAAGTTTGCAGTTTATATGTCTAATTATTCCCAGTTTTGGTAGTTTACTCAAGGTAACAGGAATCGGTTTAGGGGATAGTGTAGTTATTCTGGTAAGTGCCTTGCTACCGTTGATTATTAATGAAACAACCAAAATTAAGCAATCGCACTTTCATTACTAGAATCCCGAAAAAACAGACAGGAAGAACCAGTTAAATCAAGCATATGATAGACAAAATCGAAATTAGGTTTTTGCGGTAAGCCGATAAAGTTCATATCAGATTGGGGTGCTTGAGTAATACAGTCTTCAAATTTTCCAACAAGAACAAAAGTTTTAGCTTGATTGGGAATACGACAAAGATCCCGCAGTTCTTCGATATACTGTTGAGCTGGCTTTACTTCCTCGGTACTAGAAACGACAGTAATCAAGTGTAATGAACCCTGCCAACTTCTGTATAATCTCAATGCCATTAACATAGTTAAATTAAGATTTCCTTGTTGTAGTTTTTCAAAGAAAGACAATTCACCTGTTTGCGGAGTAAGCCAAACGTTAATTATTTCCATTCTTCCCATGCCTGCTAGAGGATGTAACCCAAATAACATCACTCCGACTTCTAATCTCTTAGCTTCAGCCAGTATGGGTTGCATCTGTTCCCAGTCTGTAGCTTGTTCGGGAACTCTCAAGAACAAAATATTGGGACGAAAAAAAGTGCTTTGTGAAGATTGGAGAATTACCAAAATTCCCTCTAATGGGGTCTGAAATTTAAGTAGCGAAAAAGTAGTAAAAATACCCCGTCGGCGAAAAGCCGCCGCCAATTTTTTGATCTGATAGGAAAAATTTGAATCCAATTCTTCTCCCGTTAGTCCTAATAACTGGATCGAACCTTCTGGCAGACAGACGTCGAGTAGTAAGCGAAATTCACCTAATAACTGGGACCAATGCTCGACAGGTACTAATAAAGTCGGTCGCCAAGCTCGATAATTGTTAACATCTATTTCGATGACTTTTTTCGCTGCCCATTGAGCGATCGCCTCAAAAATTCCACTGCGGACATCACCGGCTATTTTGGGATTATCAGGTCTTTTAACCAACTGAAAATAAATTGCCAGAACAATTATCGTGGCAATAAAACTAAACCTGGGATCGATAACCAACATAGCAAGCAGACAACTACTAAAGCCATAAAAAGGAATAATTGACGGTATTTTAAAAGTAGGACGAAAGTTCATTAAGCCCAGTTGCGATTCTAGGAGTACGACCAAATTTAGGGTTGCATAGGTAATCAAGAAAAACATGGTAATCAAAGGCGCGATCGCATTTAAATCCCTAACCATGAGCGCACCTAAAACAAATAAGCTACTAATCAATAGTCCCCGACGAGGTTCACCGTTAGTCGATAGTTTGCTAATCAATTTCCCCTGAGGGATTACATCATCTCGTGCTAGTGCCACCAAAATGCGTGGTGCGCCAACTAATGAAGAAAGAGCTGCTGAAAAGGTTGCGGCTAATAGTCCTGCTAAAACCGCAGGATGCCACAGGGCTCGGTCGATCATAATAGTGTAGTTGTTAACCAGTTCCTCGGGAGAAGCTACTCGAACTGCCCACCAACATAGAGAAATATACACTATACTGCTAACGCCAATAGCCGATAGTGTTCCTCTGGGGATATTTTTACGACTATTTTTCAATTCACCAGACATATTTACTCCAGCCATAATACCTGTAACTGCGGGAAAGAACACAGCAAAAACTTCCCAAAAAGTTGTGCCGGTAAATTGATTTTCTGGAGAACCAGGGAAATTTCCCAGTAAAACTAAAGTTTGCTGAGACTCCCAAAAAGTTGTGCTGGCAAAAATAGAAATCAGGGAGATGGTAATTAATGCCATCACCAAATATTGAATGCGAAAAGCTAATCCTGCACTTATATATGCGATCGTCAAGACTATTAAAAATACCATTAAATCGACAAGCAGCGTAGAATGTTGAGGAAAAATACTCAACCAACCCTCACGAAAACCGAAGATATACATTGCTACTGCGCAGGCTTGAGAGAGAAATAAGGGAATACCGATTGCACCACCAACTTCCAAACCCAAAGCTTTAGCAATCATTGCATAAGGACCCCCCGCTTCTAAGCGAGTATTACTAGCAATTGAAGAAAGGGATAACCCAGTAGCCAAGGTAATACTGAGAGCAGCAAAAATTACTAGCATTCCTCCCAGCAATCCAGCATTTCCCACTACCCAACCTACCCGCAAATACATAATGGCACCTAGTATTGTCAGCAAAGTAGGTTTAAATACACCTTCAAAAGTGTTGTAGGATTTGGGTTTTACAGAATTGGATTGACTAAAAATAGCTTTTAGTTTTGCTAGAGGATTTTTGATGTTCATTTAAAAAGCACGCTACCAGCACATTAAATTAGTTGATAGGATTAGTAGTTAATATTGGTAGCATCAGTTTCTCTAACTCAATTGGTAAGTATTTTTCTAGGTTTTCAGCCGATACTATTCTACTTGATGAGATTTAGAAGTTATCGCTTCAGAATTCTACTTAAATCTATCTTTAAAAATGCAAAAAAAAGGATCGACATTAAAACACTAATAATGTACTATGTTAGTAGTAAAGTAATGGGGGCAGTCAACATTTTGGAGAAACCCCAATGTCTCGATTGAATATGCTGAGACTCCCTCAGTACAATACTTGTCGTTTAAGACTTTCTATTTTCTGGGGATAGCTTTAGAAAGTTTGGCCTTACTTTAAAAACAAATGTAAGAGGTATACAGATGGTAAATTTATCAACATATCAATAACTTATTTGAGATTAGATTTGCGCTCTGAAGACTAAGAGGAGTGTAATCACCTTCAGTTTTCGCTACCATTGTATTCTCGAACTAATAATTAATAATATTGATTGTATTATTGAGTGTCTTCAAGATACTGAAACACTATTGGTAGTCTTAAATTCCTTAGTTTGAAGAATATCTACTTGAATTCTGTTAACGAGTATAAAATAGCTAAAATCTCATTTTTGAGTATTAATCATGTGTACTTTTTGAAAGCAAAAAATTTTTAGTTGGATTTTTCAAACTTCCATTGTAAAACTGTCAATAATTGTAAAACTGTAAAATAAATTACAATTTACGTAAGTAATTATTGGTAGCATATCCTTGGGGTAGTTTGATATTTATTTTGGGCATAGTTTAATTTTTCTTAAATAGTGCTAAATGGCTTAAAATCGTTCTATTTTAAATTTAAATAGTATTATTACTTTTGGTAATGCTTATTTAAGGCTAAATACTACAAAAATATCAAGGAAACTCTTAATGAGAATACAAAAGCAAAACAGCTCAAGTCAATAACTTTAGGAACAATTACACTGTATAAATAGTTCATACTGTAAGTAATTTCACCCTTAGGTACTATGATTTACTGTTTAGTTGGTTTTCCCAAAATCTGTTACTAAAAAAACTACTTGGTTAATTAATTTCAGTTACTTGTGC
This sequence comes from Pleurocapsa sp. PCC 7319, assembly GCF_000332195.1. Lineage (NCBI taxonomy): Bacteria > Bacillati > Cyanobacteriota > Cyanophyceae > Pleurocapsales > Pleurocapsaceae > Pleurocapsa > Pleurocapsa sp. PCC 7319. The sequence continues at coordinate 184,208 of NZ_KB235919.1, read as the reverse complement.
GGCTGTCAAAAAACTACTAAATAAACTGAGGAAAAAAGCATTTATGCAGCAGCTTAAGTCTTCTGAGTATTTAACTAATAAGTTAGCCACTATACAGCTTGAAATAGAATATGCAATCTCAACTATATATATTGATCGCTTAAGAAAAAGAAGCTCTAAGACTTCTAAAATCTCTATTTCTCAATTGGCAAGTTTTGTATCTCATACTCTAGCGACATCATTTTCACGATTAAGTCCGAACTCCACTATTTTGTAATTAACCAAGGGATCAACTCAAATCGAGCATATTTAGTTGGAGAAAAACATAATTTAATTGGAAAGGTATTGTCAAAGGGTATTGTCAAAAGCTATTGTCATTTTGTTATTTGAGAGGTATAAATTTTGAACTTCAAAAATTTGGTTAAAGAGCAAAAAAACCAATTATCCCCAAAGCCAATGCCTAATGTTGTTAATCGGCAATGTTTTGACTATGGGATTCTCGATCAACAAACTCAGATTAGCGTTAAGCAAAAGACATGTGAAATCAAAGGTCTAATTCGTCAAACTGCTCAAGATATTTTTAAAGTAGGACAAAAGCTAGCTGAAGTTAAACAGCAACTTAAGCATGGACAATTTAGAAATTGGCTCAAAACTGAGTTTAATTGGAGTGTTTCATCCGCAACTAAATTTATGCAAGTTAGTGAGCAATTTAAAAACGTAAATTTTACGCATTTTAATTTTTCTACTTCTGCACTTTATGTTTTAGCCGCTCCTTCAACTCCAGAAACTGCCCGCGAACACGCCCTACAACTTGCTAGTCGGGGAGAAAATATTACTTATTCTTTAGCCAAATTAATTGTTAAACACCATAAAGAATCAGTTGAGATTAATTCCTATCCTTCTTCTTCTAGTCAACCAAACCTAACCAAGCTGGAACGATCAGATAATGAAAGCCAAGCATTGACCATTGATATTAGTGAAAATGATATTAGTGAAAACAAGATAACAGATAAACTTGAGGATAAAAGTGTCCGAATTGTTAATATCAAGCAAGAAAAACCGAAATGCGTGGAAGACAGAATTCAAGATTTTGAAATTATTTACGCAGGGACTTGCATTGCAGTAGAAGGTAGACCTCAAGACTTAACAATTTTATTCCAGAAGATGCAAGATAATCCACAGTTTGCTGAAGATGTATTTAGACAAGCAAGATCTTTATCCGAATAATTGCAGTGTGAGGCTCAATTGTAAAGTTAGTTAGAATTTAATAACTGGAGATTCACATTATTTAATCAGAATAATCAAGTTTAAACCTAGTTTGAGATTAATTATTAGAAACCAGATTAACCCAAAGAGATAATTTAGGGAATACAATAATCATATATTTTAAAGATTGTTTATACTACTATTTGATAGGCAAATACTTTATAGATAAACATAGCTAACGACAACCCAAATTAAAAGTATGCTCAGACTCTAATTGGAGCGAAGGAGTAGAGTCAATTGGCATTGCCTTGACACACAAAACTGCGCCCATTTACTGCTGTGTTCTGGGTAGCTTTTGCTATTTGCACCAAAGGCATCGTGGTGCGTGAAACTTTACATGATTCTAATCGAATGTAATTTCGGTTTTGTCCAAAGAATCTCTCTCCTACGCCGATGGGAGAATGTCAATTATATAAACAACTATTCTCATAATTTTAACGAAACTACTGGCTTTCAGAAGCTGATTTACAGCAAGCCTTATATGTGTGTAAATAGCTTGTTCTAATCAATCCGAGACTCAAATATTTTTTGATGAACAAATATTCATGCAAAATTTACATTTTCTCAACAAATTTGTGTAGATTGGGCTTTGAAAACAAGAAGCAATGTTTTATAAGTTTTTTGAATAAGTAATCATTGACTGCTCACCGCCGTGAACGGTCGGTGATTCTAGCTCTTAGCTACCTTCGGAAGTGAAGCAGTTAGTTCGTTTTAAGTAGCTACGCAGGTTTTTACCCTTTAGCTAATCTTAAAAAAGAGATTGAGAAAAGACTATTCTGACGCGGAAAATATAATTACCTATTTTCCATTTTTGAGTCAATAGTCAAAATCCCACAATTTTTCAAAACTATATTTGTAGTTTAAGCTACAAATTTTGGCTACAAATTTAATAAATTTTGTTGTCAGAGACTCCGTAAGATTTTTTTAAATTGTTAAAATATACACATTAATATTCTTATTCAAAAATTTTGGATGTTCTAGATACTAGTCGAATATCTATAGTTTCTAATTTTGGAATTAGTTTTATAACTAACTAATATTAGACTCAAGAAAACTATTTTCTTGAGTTTTAGAGATTTACAATATTGTCCTATAATGGTTAAGTAATCTTAAAAAAAAAATTATTTGTAGATATTACGATACTATTAAAAGTAAGTTGTAGTTAAGTTTGCTAACTAGTAGATATAGTAAAGTAACAGAAGTTAGCTCAGGTAAAAAAACACTTAATTAAATAATAATCAGAATTGGCAAAGCATATTTCAGAGTTAGCTCCTGATTATCGTTTGTCAAAGTAATTATGCATACTTTTTAAGAGTCGACGTATTCTTAAGTAGAATTTATATCTTTAGGAGCCTTAAAATTATGCCAGGTAAACGTAGTAGAGGGAATAAAAAGCAAAAGTTTTATTGTCCCGATTGTCAAACAAGATTATGGCGAACGGGAAGCCCCAAACACTATCTCTATTATCAAGAATTATCCCAAATACAAAAAAATCTCAGTATATCTCGAAAAAAAGCTAGTTTTATCAAAGCCCAGCACAATACATATCTTGATCAAAGCACTTGGATTGAAGATTTTTTTTGTGAGCAGCATGGCAAAATGTGGTTAAAAGTCTCTTGCAAAGTTGGTCATCCAATGGAAATATCTCCTGCTAGTGATGATGATTGGAAGAATACAACTGGGACTATTAACCCTAATTTTCCTAATCCATCTGTGAGTGAGTTTACGTATGCTATGAGCCGCAAACCAAAAATCAAAAGTTTTAATCATTAAAAGCATTAAGCATAAATAAAAAATATTTGTTAATTCCTATATTAATTTGAACAAATAAATCGTCCTACTTTGCTTGTTAAGGTATTTATTTAAGTGAAACCTCTTATGTAAAAATATTTATGTAAAAATATTGAAAATTTGGTAAGATTTTATTTAGATGACCTAAATTTTTTGAAAATAGTTTTTTGCTATTATTATTATGTTTAGTATTAAATCTTTAAATTTTTAGCTTACTAGCTAAGTAGTGAAAAATTATTTCTGAAATTTAATGCACAGAAAACTTTTATTAGTTTGTAAATTGCAGTCATTAAAAGTATCGAAAGTCACTTTTTTATTTTATTCTCCCCGTATAGTTTTAAATATTGAAAGATAATGAGTATCTAAAAGTTTTTCATTCTAACTAAAAATTGTAGCTTTTATAAGCAATAACTCTAGTTGTCAAACACTGTAGCTTATATAAAGCTTAAGTACATTGCATTTTCAAAATAAAATAAATAGCTTGAAGTTTAGCAGCAGTTTTTCTGTTGAGGATTATTCGAGAAGACACCAAAGAGTGAACTTTAGTAATCCCTGATTATAGGAAAAGTATGTCTTTTTTTAACAATTAATTCACTTACAATTACTTGGAAATTTTTATATAGTTAAGCAATTAGAAATGTCGCAATCACTGCAACACCATAAGTTAGACATCGACCAGAAAAATCCCTTGGTAAGTGTCATTATTGATAACTATAATTATGGCTGTTTCTTGCCTAAAGCGATTGAAAGTGTTTTACAGCAAACCTACAAAAATTTTGAGTTGATTGTTGTAGATGACGGTTCCACTGATAACTCACGAGAGGTTATTGAATCTTTTCAGGGTCAGTTAACTGCCATTTTTCAAGCCAATAGTGGTCAAGGAATGGCTTTTAATACTGGAATTGCCAAAGCACAAGGCGAAATAATTTGTTTGCTTGATGCAGATGACTATTTTCGTGAGGATAAACTAGCAAAAGTGGTGGCAGCTTTTCAAGAGCATCCTCAATGGGTACAAGTTTCTCATGGGAGAATTTCCGTAGATCGAGAAGGCGTAGCAATAGGTCAAGGATATAGCACTCATAATTATGGTGACGTAACCCCTTTATTGCTTGAATTTGGTAGATACGCCATGGGAATAACCTCCTCACTAGCTTACCGTCGTTCGGTTCTCGAGCACATCTTACCCATTCCTACTAAAAGGACTGAAGCTGCCGATACTTTTTTGACTGTAGTAATTCCCTTTTATGGTGAAGTAGGTTGCATTGACGAACCGCTGATGTTTTACCGTCTTCATGGTAACAATCGTAGAGGACACAATGATAACTGGCCTCGTCTAATCCAACAGCGTGAGCTAACTGCTACTTATATTAATGAGACAGCTGCCAAAGTTGGACTAAGCGATCGCTTTACTCTGCGACGGGATGCCGACTATCGCAGTCTTAAAGCAATAGAACAGGGAAAAAGCTTAGGGGCAGAAACACTTCAAGTTATCTGGCTTTCTCTTCGAGAAAGTGCAGCCATTGGACTCAGTACCAAAGATACTCTAGAAAGAGTTTTGCGGCGGAGTTTCTGCACTTTATTTCCTACTCAAGGAAAATCGGTCTTACGTCTCGGATTGCGGGGCTATTTTCGTCAGTATCTGACTCGCGTAGGATAACGGTTTAATTAATCGTAAATAACTATAAATTTAAGAAATTAACTAACGATGAATCATAATTTTAATGTTATTCGCAGACATCGTAATCCTTTACTATTACTGAATCTATTTTTCATACTGGCTACTCTACTATCAGCAACAGTACTTGCAGAAATTTTTTCTCCTCCTGTTTGGAAAGCCACAGCAAAATTTAATGTGCCTAACTCTGGAGGCAATTTAAATACAGATATAGGTGTAGGTACTTTCAATGAGGGTACTGCTGCTTTTTCTAAAGAAGTAAATCCTCTACAAATCCAGTCAACTATTATGACTAGCGATTCTGTGATGGAAAAAGCCTTATCAATAGACCCTGATAAAGACTCTTTTCCCCGCTTAAAAGCCTTTAAAAGTTTGTTTACTGTTGAGCCGCAACCTCAATCGACAGTTATGTTACTTGAAGCTAAGGGTTCTAGTACTGAGTTGGCTCTTGCTAGGGCGCGTAATTTAGCGAAAACCTATCAACAGCGTCTTAATGAGTTACGTTCTTCAGACGCTAGTTTTCGTCAAGATTTTTCTCAAGAAGAACTGCAACAAGCTCAAGATAAACTAGTGTCAGCACAGCAGGAATTAGCTGAATTTCGTCGTGTTACTGGTATTGTTGATAGTGAAAATCAAACGCAACAGTTAGTCAGTTCTATCAATGAACTGAGAACTAATTTGACTTTACTGCAATCTGAAGCAGAGGCTAGTCAAGCTAGGGCAGATATTGCAGCTAGTCAGTTCAACACTACCCCAGAAAGAGCAATTCAATCACTTAACTTAGCTGAAAATCAAGAATATCAAGAGGTAAGACAAAAGTTAGCTCAAACAGAAATTGAGTTGACTGAAGCACGTGGTAAGTACAAAGACTCCAGTCCTCAAATACAAAATCTTTTGACCAGGCGGGAACAATTGACTCAGGAGCTAAACCAAAGAGTTAGCACCGCAATACCTAATGCCAATCTGGAGGAGATTGATATTACTTTAGGTAGCAATAATTCAACTAAACGTTTAGATATGATATCTGAGTTAATTGCTTCTCAGACAACTACTCAAGGACTCCAACAGCAAACAAATCAAATTCAAAATCAAATTAACAAATTAACTAGTGAATTAAATGCTATTTCTGCTAGTAAAAGTAAACTAGTCGAACTGGAAAGAAAACACAGTATTGCTGAAGGAGTTTATAAAGGGATTGTTGCTCAGATAAATAAAGCCAAGATTGATAACTTCAATAGCTATCCCAATGTGCAACTGATTGATGGTCCAGTTCTCGATCCCGAACCTGAGGAAGCTAGTAAGAAACTAATTTTACTTGGTGGGATCATGGCTTCAGCATTTGGTAGTGTTAGTTTATTGTTATTCCTGGAATCTTCTTCGCCACTACTAAGTCCCAAAGACTTGGTAATGCTGGATTATCCAATATTGTTTAGTATTGGTAATTTAAAGCAGCCTTATTTAAGTTGGGATAACCTGGCTAACAAACGACTAAATTCATCTTTTGAGGAAGCTTCAAAACTTAGAGAATACGACGAATCGTATTTACCAATATACAAAGATAACTCTTGGATTGGAAAGGACCAATCAACTGACTGGCAATGTAATGATTTGACCGAGAGAGAATTTGAGCGTCTAGCAACTAATTTTCGTTCACTAGAGTTAGATAATGGTCGCGTAATGATTACGAGTGCCAAGTCTGGAGAAGGTAAGACTACTATTACTTTAGGTTTAGCGATCGCTCTTAAAAAATTAGGGTTTCAGATTCTAGTGGTTGACGGAGATCTCCAAAGAGCCAGCTTGAGTAAACATATCAATGTTACGCCAGAACAACGAGAGGTAGAGGACTTAGAAATTCCGACAACCATTAATCTCAGCGCTGGATTAGATTTTATCCCAGCTCCTTTACTACCTAAGGAAAAAACAGCTGAGTTTTTAGCCAAAGGAAACTTTGAACAGTATCTCGATCAGGTACAGGCAGAAGGAAACTATGATTATATCCTGGTAGATACTTCTCCTGTTCATCTTACTAGTGAGTCCATGCTCATGGCTCCCATTGTTGAAAACGTATTGTTTATCGTCAGACCTGGAAATAGCGATCGCAATTCGGTGATGGATAGTTTAGAGCAGCTTAAATTACATAAGGCGCAAATCCAAGGTTTAATCTTAAATGGCGTTGGTGATTCAAATAGCAGTTATCGCTATAGTTACTACAAGCCACAATTACCACCAGCCCTTGTCGCCCAGCAAGCAGTACCAAACTATGACTCAAATCATAACTAGACAAAATTATCCTCAACCTCAAAAGTCCTCAGAAAGATTGTTTAGAGGACTTTTTCTCCGTTGGGGTGCTCTCAACTTAACCGAAAAAGTTGTCTGCGCAAATATAGTCTTGCTTCCAGTCTGGTGGCTCGTAGGAATCACCAACTATATGTTGTCCTCGATATCTTTAGGAATAATAATTTACGAATGGCGTCATTATGGTGAATTAAGATTAAAACGTCCTAGTTGGGCAGTAATTGCCTTATTCGCCTTTTTTGCATACGGCTACTTAGACAATGTTTTACTTTATTTGAATGCTTACTGGACTGTAGATATACCTTCAGATATGAGGGTCAATCCCAATACTCTGATCAAGTCAATTCTTTCATTTGCAGTTCCCTTCCTGATTTGGTACATCCAAAGTAACAAGGCTAAAGTGCGTCTAGAGGTCGTTGCTTGGGCCTGCTCAGTCAGCGTGATTCAAATGTTTATAGGCTGGCTAATTTTTAAATTCGCCTTTGTTGGATGGATTGATAATCCACCTCGCACTCTCTATGCCATACTGACAGGAAAAAAAAGCTTTGATCCAGCAGATGTTGGAGGTTGGGGCAATTACTTGGCGTTTTACGACGAAGATCGAGTCAGATTTTTCTTTAATCATTATCAAGCAACAGCTTCATATTTAGGTTTCGTAGGTTTAATCGCTGTAGAACTCAAAAATCGTGTTTGGTCATTCCTGCTTTTATTAGGTTGCAGCTTCTTGATTTTTTTAATTGCTTCACGTTCAGTTTGGTTAGCATTACCAGCAGCGTTAATGATTCGCTTTTTCATAACTTTAGTTAGACTACGATTGACTGCATTCGTGTTTGCGCTATTAGCTCTGTTTAGTTTTGCAGCATTTTCTCTTACTCCTCTCACTCAACAGCTTTTCGCGACTTATAACGAGACAGCATCAAGCGTAGCTAGTGCTCGTGTCGGGTCTACTGAAATTCGAGGTTTAGTATATAAAGAAACTTGGGAAAGAATTCCCGACAGAATATTTTTTGGTCATAAGGTTGAAGGTCCACCAGCTGTAGAAGGTAATGCTACTTTTTATGTGCAGGATAGTGGTATTCGAATTGGCTCTCACAGCTTTTATCTAGGAGATCTTCTTTACCAAAAGGGTGTGCTAGGGATGGGAATATTTCTAGCTTTTTGGGCCGCTCTACTTGCTTGGTTCTATGAGACTCGCAGAGAGAGACCGATGCTGTGGCCACCTGTGCTAGCTCTATTCACCTTTCAGCTGGCTGTGACCAGCCTACAATTCTCAATGATTGCCAGTATTCTAATGTGTATGCTGATTCATCAACGAGGCCAAGTAAATCATAATCCTTTTGCCAGGAGTGCGTTGTGGAAAAACTAATAATACTACCTTCTTGGTGCGAAAGTTTGGGTGGAATGACTGTTTCCCTTTCGATGACGATCGCGGGATTTGATAAATTGCAGAGCTTAGATCGTATAAGTGTACTAGTCAAAGCCAATTCTCTGTTAGAAAATTACCTGCAGCACCAAGGTCAAGGAGACTGCCTCCAGCCAATTGTAGCAACTGATGGCGCTCAATTTTATGAACGAGCACTAAAATGGGTTGCTCAACAACCACGAGACTATCCTTTACTCATAGAAAACTGTACAACTCTTTATCTACTGCCCATTCTGGCTCGTAACATCCTTCAATTAAAGTTAAGCCGTCGCCGAGTTTATCATTGTTTCCGTGATGCAGCATATTCCTACAATCTTGGGGGTAATTTATTGCGAAAACTGATTTTTGCTGGTCTGGCACCGGGAGCAATTTGTAATTCTCAGTTTACCTCTGAGAAAGTTGCCAAAAATTTGGGACTTAAAATTAAAGGAATTTTATATCCACCCTTAGAGCGAGAGAAGTTTAGCATTCGCTCACCTAAGAGTGAAGCACCGTCAGAATTAAAACCAATCCTCGCTTCTGGAGCCAAGATCATGCTGACTCCAACGCGAATTAGCAAACCAGGACAGATTAATGACAAGAATCTACGAGGTCTAATTTTAGTTTTAGCTAAGTTAAAGGAGCTGGGGGCTAACTATCACAGTGTGATTATTGGTCAAGACCATTCTCCAGAACAGATCAATAGTAAGAACTTACTTCAATTAGCGATGGAGCTAAAGGTATCCGAACGCCTGACCATTTTACCTCCTAGTTTTTCCATTCCAGATTACTATCAACATGCTAATGTCCTAGTTACATTAGCTCCTAGAGAGCCTTTTGGTCGTACGGTAGTCGAAGCAGTATCTAGTGGTGTACCAGTAGTTGGCAGTTGTACTGGTGGTATTGGGGAAATTTTAAGTAATTTTGCCCCCCATTGGATGGTCAATCCTGAAGATCCCCAAGCCGTCGCCCAAACCATTATTGAGCTTGAGCGCAACTACCACGATCAAACTAGCCAGACCTTGCTCAAAGGACAACAATGGATTGAAGCCAATTGCAATCCCCAAGAATATGCTCGGAAACTGGCGAAAATTGTTGACCTGGATTTAAAACCCGAGACAGTAAAACTTTAAATAAAACTCTAGATTCTTTTGCAAATTAGCAATGCTAAATGACTAAACCAATTGGCATCTATCTCCGAACTTTTCCCCGTGTTTCGGAAGCCTTTGTCACTGAACAGGCTCAATATCTCAAGCAATATCAACCAACCTATATCACTGATACCCTGTTACAGAAAACTCCTTTACCTCATGTTGCTTTGAGTCAAGATGATCGTTTTCGATTAAAACAAATTACCCACACTGTAACTCGTAGTCCCGAGGTATTTCGCAGTTATTGGTCTCATCTTAGTAATTTAGCTTTAATTCACGCCCATTTTGCCCCTAATGGTGTCTACATCATGAGTCTTGCCGAACAGCTCAATATTCCTTTGGTAGTGACTGTTCATGGTTATGACATTACTCTCAATCGTCAAGCTGTTTGGCGGACAGGAAAACTGCTGTACTATCAACTTCTTTGGCATGAGGAGACATTAAAGCAAAGAACACAAGTATTTATTGCCGTTTCTGATTTTATTCGCGAGAAACTGATTGCTCAAGGCTATCCCCAAGAAAAAATTATTAAACACTATATTGGCGTGAATACTGATAAATTTTGTCCCTCTAATCAGTTAGCTAAAGAGCGTTATATTCTCTGTGTCGGTCGACATACGGAAAAGAAAGGTATTGATACTTTATTGCGAGCCTTTGCCAAGATTGTTGCTAAATATCCTGATATTTATCTCTTCCAAGTTGGTCAAGGTGCTCTTACCTCCAAGTTAAAAAGATTAACTAAACAACTAGGAATAGAAAATCGTGTTCGTTTTTTAGGACCCAAGCCACACGAACAAGTTCTACAACTAGTGCAAAAAGCAGAAATTTTTGCTCTTCCCAGTCAAGTAGCTAAAACGGGAGAATGTGAGGGATTACCGATTGTAATACTCGAAGCCTCTGCTTGCGGAGTCCCTGTGGTTTCTACTTATCATAGTGGGATTCCCGAAGCCGTGATTGACGGTCAAACAGGTTTTTTAGTATCAGAAAAAGACGATCAAGCCTTAGCTGAAAAGTTAGATATTTTATTGAGCGATCGCAGTTTGGGTCAACAAATGGGAAAACAAGGTCGAAAGTTGATTAAAGAACGATTTGATATTGGCAAGCAGACAGCCAAGTTAGAAGGAATATACGATTCTTTGCTGACTTAAAAACACATCAGTATTGCTTAATTATAAATTTATATACCAAAATCTCATGGAAGAACCAGTAATTATATTTCAACATATTCCCAAAACAGCAGGGACTACATTCAGATATATCATTCAATATCAGTTTCCACCCAGTGCTATCTGTGAACTGTACGGCTCTTCAGGACCTCATATTCAACGGATTAATAAACTACAAAATTTATCTGAATCTCAAAGAAAGAAAATCAAGATTATTAATACCCATTTAGGCTTTGGCTTGCATAATTACTTACAGCAGCCTTATACATATATCACGTTTTTACGTGAGCCCGTTAATCGGGCAATTTCAATGTATTACTATTATCAAAAAACTAAAAATTTTAGATTCTCAAATTTATCACTGCGAGAATTTGTCCAGTCCTACGGTGGTGTTCAAAATGGTATGACTAAAAACTTATCGGGAATAGTTCTGGAAAGTCAATTATCCGATGGCGATCGCAGTCAAAAATTTTTCTGTACTGAGGAAAGTCTTAAAATTGCTCAAGAAAATATTCAAAAGCATTTCAAATTTGTGGGTATTTCGGAGAGATTTGATGAAAGCTTGATGCTGTTGCAAAAGCAACTAGGCTGGAAAATCCCGCTATACGATCGAAGTAATATTTCTAAAAAACCCAATAATATCGACCAAGACACCATAAAACTAATAGAAGAGCTTAATCAATTTGATTCTCAGCTCTATCAATATGCAGTAACTATTTTTGAGCAACTGATTGAAGAACAAGGCGCTACGTTTACTCAAGAATTTGCCGAATTTCAAAAAGCCAATCAGTCTGGTTCCCATAAACTTTATTACAGAGTAAATTCTATCTATAATCGAGCCGTAAATAGAATTTATAAAGAATTAGTCAAATCATAGCTAGATTTCACTTTAAGTTTTGCTCAACTATGCAGTCAGAAAAATGACTGAATACATAAAGTATTTTAAAAATGTCGTTCTCCCCTCAAGTCTTCCTCATTGGTGCTCAAAAAGCAGGCACTACCACCCTAGCCTCTTTACTTTCACAGCATCCTGACATTTGCCTGGCTAAAACCAAAGAACCACATTATTTTACAGGTAATAGTCATCGAAGTTCAGCTTGGTATCAAGCTCAATTTCCTAACTATCAAGATGCAATCTGTATTGATGCCTCAACAAGTTATTCCTTTGCCCCCCTGAGTTTAGAAAATTCATACCAATCAAAAAAATGCTTTCATAATATTCCCCAAAGAATTCATGCTCTTAATCCTAACGCCAAATTTATTTATCTCTTAAGAGAACCAATTAAGAGAACTTACTCAAGTTACTGGCATAGCTTTAATACCGGAAGAGAAGATCGCAGCTTTCCCGATGCCATCAAAAAAGACTTTTTCTATGTTGATGTCAGTAATTACTATGGACAGTTAGCATTGTGGCTAGAATACTTCTCCCTAGATTCTTTTCTGTTTGTATTATTTGAGGATATGAAAAATGATCCTCGGCAGCTGGTTCAAAAGTGTTTTAACTTTTTAGGAGTTGGCTCTGATGATATTCAAATCAATTTACAACAACATAGAAATAAAACCCAGAATGTTAACTATGCTGGTCGTCAATTTAACAGAATATTTAAAGAATTAGACTACTCTGGATTTGGTTTTATCGCACCATCTAAAGTAAGAAAATTTATCAATACACACACAGTAGATTCCCATAAGATCATTCCTAATATTTCAGAAGCAGAATCTAACTATCTCCAAGAATACTTTTATGAGAAAAATCGCAATTTAGCTCGATTAACTGGTCTGTCACTTAGTCAATGGCAGTTGTGAGCTTCCACATTACTACTAATAATGTCTACTAAAAGTAAGAAAATAAAAGTCTTAATTTACGGAAATGTCTTTCGTGACTACCGTTCCCAGGCACTACTTAAAGTGCTGCTGGAGTCTGGACATCATATTTCATTAATTTGTCCAGATTTTTATCGTGGCATCAAAAAATCAATATTCAATTTTCTATATCTCATTGAACTGTTGGTCAAAGCTAGCTTTGCTGATGTAATTTACCTACCTCCCATGAATACAAGATTTATTAAAAGTGCTTTATGGGCGGCCAAAGGTTTTCGTAAAAAATTAATCGTAGAAATGTATACATCAATCTACGATACTTACGTAAGAGATCAAAAAATCCTGAAAGGGAAACAAGTTCAAGCTGGTAGTAAACAAGCCCAAGCTATGCTTAGAAGGGATGTTTTGGCGTTGACAAAATCTGATCTAATAATTCATACAGCTAGTCATGAACTTAATTATTGGGAAAATTTATTCGATATCAAAATTGATAAAAATAAAGTTTTAATTGCACCAAACTTTAATGTTTCACTCTCAAACTTTCAAGAAAAACCTGTACGAAAAAACAGATTTGAAATCTGCTGGTGGGGAACATTTATCCCTCTGCATGGTTTAGATAATATTTTGCAAGCCCTGAAAATTTTAAAAGCACAAAAGCTGCAATTTACTTGTAGTCTATTTGGGGTAAATAACGCCTTATTTTTAAAATATTGCGAAAAAATTAAACTAGAAAAACTCGATGATTGTGTTACTCTGCGGAAAGACTTAACCTTTTCTGACCAATCCCTTCCCCAGTACTTAGTTGCCAACTGCAATTTGGCATTAGGAATTTTTGGCAATACTGATAAAGCTTATAATACCGTCCCTAATAAATTAATCGAATCTTTATCAATGGGAATTCCTACCTTAACCATGAATTCTCCAGCATTAGATGAGTTCTTTGAACCCAAAACCGATCTCTGGACTTGTCAACCCACTCCAGAGTCAATTGCTGAATCAATTCTCCCAATTGCTAATGGTACAGCATCTGCTGTTGATTGGGAGCGAACTCGTCAGAAAGTTTTAGCTACATTTAGCTTAGATCGATATCAAGAAGTTGTTAATCAAGCCTTAGGAACTATCAACGATGGTCTCTTTGATAATAAAATATTAGATTTTCAAAATAATAGTAAGATTTATGGACAAAAAGTTAGTTAGTCAGAGTTTAAAAATTGGCAGAATTCTGACTAGTCCTATTAGAAGAATGCCTGATTTTCTAATTATTGGTGCTCAAAAATGCGGCACCACTTCCTTATTTGATTTTTTAGTACAACATCCAAATATTGGTAAACCACATAAGAAAGAAGTTGATTACTATAAACCACATAATGAAAGACTATATCAACTTATAAATATTAATTTTAATTGGGATAAATAGAAATAAAGTTTTATAATATAAATATAAAAATATTATGTACTTTAGATAAATTAGTGTCTTTGTTCCAGAATAATCTGATAAAATTCCCAGAAATTTTTAATAGAACTAAAATTAGACCTAATTATCTAGAACAAAAGAAAAAAGACTTAATAGTGTACGTTGGCAGATAAAAATTAAGATTTTTATCTATTGCTCTTACTCGATATAAGCATTGATTCATTAAGTATTACAGTCAATTAGAGATTAATGACGAACTAGCCTTCAATTGTAAAAATCAACAATAGCTTCAATATCCATGAGTAAATTAACAGTTGAGCGAGTATTGAACAAGTCTGGTAGAATTGCCACGAGTCCATTCAGAATTATGCCTAGTTTTATTATTATTGGAGCTAAAAAATGTGGTACTACTTCACTTTTTCGCTATCTAATTGAACATCCAAATATTGGTGCTCCTAGCACGAAAGAAATCTCTTATTTTGATCTTAATTTTGCCAAAGGTAATATCTGGTATCGAAGTTTTTTTCCGATGTCTTTGCCTAATTTAGAATCGCAGACCTTAATCACTGGTGAAGCTAGCGCTAGCTATATTTGCCATCCAAAAGCACCTAAGCGAATTGCTAAGGTTTTACCCCACGTTAAGCTGATAGCATTACTTAGAGATCCTGTAGATCGTGCTTATTCTCATTATCATCACACCAAGAGAATTGGTCGAGAGAATTTGTCTTTTGAAGAGGCGATCGCGCAAGAAGAAACCAGAGTAAGACAAATTGAAAGCGGTGGTCGGAGACCGGGAAATAACCAGCCTCAAGCTTATAACTATACTTATTTATCCTCCGGATTGTATGCAGAGCAACTTCAGAATTGGTTGGAACAATTTAGTAAACAACAACTACTAGTTCTTAACAGCGAAGACTTTTTCAGAAACCCCCCAAGCAGTTTCAAACAAGTAATTAATTTTTTAAAACTGCCTAGCTGGTCCTTAAAGAATTATCGGAAGCATAACTTTAACCAATATCCTGAACCACTTAAAGAAAGTACCAGGGAAAGCTTGACTGAATACTTTCGTCCCCATAACCATAAGCTATTTGAACTCTTAGGAACAGATTTCGGTTGGAGTCATTAAACGTTTCAATAAAGATTAATATGAGGACAATACAATACCCCAGATAAATTAACTAACAAAAGGGAGCTTTATTAGCTCCCTTTACAGTGCCTAAAATATTTTCTTTCCTATTAATTAGTAATTAAGTGGCAAATTTTAATTTTAAAAATGAATATTGTGAAACAATCTCAATCTAATAGCTGGCAACGTTTTCATCAGGTGTGGCAATCTCGGGGAATTAACGGAATTTTGGCAACCATCTGGTCATATTTTTGGATGAGTTTTGCAGGTTTGGGATTTGCAGGAAGAATCGCTACTTGGCTGGCGACTTGGTTAGCTCCTCCCTTCAAAATGCGTAAGTCTTTGGCACGTTATCACGCCAAGGGTTACATTTCACCCAGTGCAACTGTGGCACACAATGCTCTGAAGTTAGGAAAAAACATTTTTATTGGCGATCGCGTCACAATTTTTCAGCATCCTGCTGGTGGAACGATTAACCTAGGAACACGAGCTCATTTACATAATGATAATGTACTGGAAACTGGAGAAGGCGGAACTTTGACTATTGGTAGTAATACCCATGTCCAAGTGGGTTGCCAATTTTCCGCATTGCAAGGCTCAATTCAGATTGGCGATCGGGTACAAATTGCCCCAGAATGTATTTTTGATGCTCATCCAGTTCATCGACCAGTTCAACAAGAGAAAATTTTAAACTCATCCAATATTGTTGTTGATGATGATGCCTGGATTGGTCATGGAGTAACCATTTTGCCTGGTGTCAACATCGGCAAAGGTGCCGTGATTGGTTCTGGGTCAATGGTTGAACAAGATATTCCCCCCCAGGCGATCGCTGTAGGAGTGCCTGCTCAAGTGGTTAAGATGCGTGTTTAAATTTTTCTTCCTTAGTAAGGATATTACTAACTTATTACATTAGTCTAGGATCTTTGTGTCTCTTGATTTGATAATTATGTCAACAGCTATTTTATTTTTGCTAAACAGTGTTTTAAATGCGTATTAAAATTCCCCAACTACTTCGTCGTTTTATGAAAGCGACTAGTTTTTGGCAAGACAATTATTTTCTGTTGCGAGAGTTTAAACATTTTCGTCGCATTGCTTTGCTGGCAATTATTTTTTCTCTCTTAGCTGCTGCTTTTGAAGGATTTACTATTGGTCTTATTCTTTCTTTCCTAAAAAGTTTTACAGAACCCAATGCTGAACCGATTCAGACGGGAATGCAATGGATTGATGTCTGGATTTTAGGAGTTAATCTACCGCCTTCGGAACGACTATATCGAATACCAGTGGTGATTTTAATCGCCACCTTCTGCCGTTTGAGTTTTTCCTATTTGGGACAGCTTTATAGTTACATCTCACAGATTCAACTAGCATATCGAATTCGTTTAAGAATATTTGAACAATTACAAGCTCTATCGATCTCCTACTTTACCAGCACTCGCTCAGGCAATTTAATTAATACCCTGACCACTGAAATCACCCGTCTGATGCAGGCCTTAAATGTTATTTCGGTGTTTATTATTCGGGGTTTCACCTTAGTGGTATTGATGGTGTCGCTGTTATTACTATCCTGGCAATTAACAATTATTTCAGGTCTACTCTTTATCTTAATTGCGGTGGGATTATCAACTCTATTGCGGAAGATACGAGAAGTCAGTTTTGACATCACTCAAGCCAATAGCCTATTTGCTTCGGTATCCTTAGAACTTATTAATGGAATTCGCACCGTACACATCTTTGCTGCTAAAGATTTTGAGCGTAAGCGTTTTTACAATGCTAGTAAACAGGTATTAGAGGCCTCTAGTCAGGCAAGAGCCGTACAGGCGTTTGTGGAGCCTTTGTCAGAAGGGGGTGGAACCATTATGCTACTTAGCATTTTGCTTCTAGGCGTTACCGTTCTAATTCCTCAAGGACTATTAGAAAAAGCCGGTTTTTTCACTTTTCTCTTTGTCTTGCTGAGAATAATACCCATTGTTCGAACTCTAAATGGAGTTCGCGCCAAGTTAAGTAACTGTTACGGTCCATTAGCTAATATTCGAGGGTTATTAGACAGAAAAGATAAGCCCTATATGAAAAATGGACAAATTCAATTTACTAAATTACAACGAGAAATTGAGTTTGTCGGTCTAGATTTTGGCTATGAGCCCAATAAGCTAGTTTTACACGATATTTCTCTCAGCATTGCTCAGGGAGAAACTGTGGCTTTAGTGGGATCTTCTGGCGCGGGAAAATCAACTTTGGCCGATCTAATCACTAGATTTTACGATCCCATCAGGGGCAAAATACTCATTGATGGCGTTGAATTAGCAAAATTGGAAATTGATTCCCTGCGCCGCAAATTAGCTGTAGTTAGTCAAGATACCTTTATCTTTAACACCTCTGTACGTGAGAATATCGCCTACGGACTAACAGGAGTAGAGGAAGCGAGGATTAAGCAAGCAGCTAAGCGCGCTAATGCTTGGGAGTTTATTCAAGAATTACCAGAGGGTCTAGAAACTCAATTGGGCGATCGCGGAGTACGACTTTCTGGAGGACAACGTCAGCGACTGGCGATCGCCAGAGCTTTGCTGAGAGATCCGGAAATATTAATTCTTGATGAGGCTACTAGTGCTTTAGATTCAATTTCCGAAAGACTAATTCAAGAGTCTTTAGAAAAACTGGCTGCTGGTCGGACAGTAATTGCGATCGCTCATCGGCTTTCGACAATTATGAGGGCAGATAAAGTGGTGGTACTGGAACAAGGTCGAATTGTAGAACAAGGTACTTACCAGGAACTGCTAGAGCAAAAAGGTCAACTATGGCAATATCATCAGATGCAAAATGAAGTGGAGTTGACTCGCTAGTGATTATTGCCGATGCATAGAAGTCAAGAGTCAAGCGTAAATAAAATCAGTATTGACTGGTTATTTTATTAGCTGATAAACACGAACTGTAAATCAATGTTCTCTATCTTAATCTTATCGGGGATTTAAAATCATGCGATTATTACTTGTATGCAACCCAGGAGGGCACTTTGCCACGATGATGGGTTTAAAAGAATTTTGGTCGGCACATTACCGAGAATGGGTGACTTACCCCAAATTTGATACTGAAAGGCTACGTCGTCAAGAAATTGTCCACTGGGTAATCATGCAAGAAGCCAGGATGTTAGGTAGAGCAGTCATTAATTTTTGCCATGCTCTGTTTATTCTTTACCAAAGCAAACCAGATTTAGTAATTTCCACTGGAGCTGGTTTAGCTGTTCCGTTTATCTACGCTAGTAAACTTTTTGGTATTAGAACGGTTTTTATTGAAAGTATTTCTCGTTCCAGAGCTCTCAGCCTGAGCGGTAAACTTGTCTACTACGTCGTTGATGAATTTTATGTTCAATGGCCAGAATGCTTAGAACGCTATCCCAAAGCCAAATATCGAGGAGTGGTTACATAAATATGAATATGAACTATAAAATTGGTCACTTAATTTACTATGATCGTCTTTACTTTAGGAACAATTATTTTTCCCTTTGATCGCACTGTTGATTGGTTAGATCTGCTTTTAAAACAAGAGATCATTACCGAACCAGTTGTATTTCAACATGGGGCAACTTCCGTTGCTCGGCTCAATCATCCCTTGTTAACTGCTGTCCCTTCCTTTACTAAATCTGAAATGCAGGATTTAGTTCAGGAGGCATCACTAGTAATCTCCCATGCCGGACAGGGTTCCACCAGGATGTTAGCAAAAATGGGAGCATCTTTTGTTTTGCTACCCCGACTTAAAAACTATGGCGAACACGTAGACGATCATCAACTATTATTTGCTCAGGCAGTAGAAAAACTTGGCATCATCTATTGCACTGAGTTTTCTGATTTAGCTAACTATATTAAATCTCCACCAAAGCCTTTTGAAGGAAAACTATTTGATGGACCCTCTCTAGGAAAGTATTTGCGTGAATTTTATCAAGTTCCCGTTATTCCTGATAAAGGACCATCTTCTACTAATAACCTTAGCTCAGAATTTTACTATGACTAACTTGTCCCCAAACTCTACTTCTACTTGGAGACGATTGCAAGCTAAATGGCAAGCTGCTGGACCGCGAGGTCTATTGGCAACTGGTTGGATGTGGTTTTGGATGCGTTGGTCTGGATGGGGTTATCTCGGAAAAATTGCTACGGTAATCGCAACTTGGCTGGCTCCACCATATTACGCCCGTCGTTGTTTGGCTCGATATCATCCCCAGGGTTATATTGCGCCCGGAGCGACTATTTATCATCAATTACTGCAACTAGGAGCGAATATATTTATAGGCGATCGCACAACCATTTTTCAAGACCGAGATGGCGGTCAAATTATCTTAGGCGATCGAGTTCATTTGTATGGTGATACTTATATTCAAACTGGTTATGGCGGCACTATAGAAATTGGTAATGACACTCAAATTCAACCACGATGTCAATTTTCTGGCTATAAAGCACCAATTAAAGTTGGCTCTGGGGTACAAATCGCACCTGGCTGTGCTTTTTATCCTTATGCTCATGGCATGGAGGCAGAGCGACCAATTCAGCAACAGCCCTTAACCACTAAAGGTGGCATCATTGTTGAAGATAATGTTTGGCTTGGTTATCGGGTGATTGTTCTTGATGGTGTTCGTATTGGTCAGGGAGCAGTGGTGGGAGCGGGTTCAATCGTCACCAAAGATATTCCTCCCGGAGCGATCGCAGTAGGCGCCCCCGCTCGAGTAGTCAAAATGCGTAGTGCGCCAGAATTATCGAAAATTTAGCATTCGATAAGATCGAGTTAGACAGTTGTTATTTGCTTCTTTTTTTCCTACTTAACTTTTTATTAAATTAAGAAAAACAAAAATCATGAACCAAAATCAACCTTTGGTCAGTGTTGGTATGCCTGTCTATAATGGCGAGCGTTTCTTAGACAGTGCTATAAATTCTATCTTGGGTCAAACCTTTAAAGATTTTGAGTTGATTATTTCTGATAACGGCTCAACGGATAGAACAGAAGAGATTTGTCGCCATTACGCCAACACAGATCATCGCATTCGTTACTATCGCCAGGAAAATAATTTAGGAGCTGGTTGGAACTTTGATCGGGTAGCTGAGTTGGCCACTGGAAAGTATTTCAAATGGGCTTGTCATGACGATTTATGTGCTCTAGAATTCCTGGAGCAATGTGTCAAAATCTTAGAAGAAGATCCTAGCCTCGTCTTGGCTTATCCCAAAAGCTTAATTATTGATGAACATGGTTCTGAGATTGAAAAACATGAAGATCGTTTTCACTTACAATCTGCTCAACCTGCTGAACGATTTAAAATTTATCTCCATTTAGTCCGTAACGGACATCATTGTCATCCCTTCCATGGTTTGATACGACGAGACGTGATTGCCAAATTATTACCTTTAGGAAGTTATCCTTCCTCTGATTTAGTTTTACTAGGTAAACTAGCTCTCTATGGCAAATTTTATGAAGTTCCCAGTTATTTATTCTGGAAACGAGATCATCCTGACACCTCGATGAGAGCTCATCGCCCTTTCCGAGAACGTATCGCCTGGTACGATCCAACTAAAAAAGGAAAACTGCATCTAACTAGATGGAAGTGGTTAAGAGAATATATTTCTGTTATTCGTCAAGCCCCTTTAAACTGGCAAGAGAGAATCAAATGTTATTTGCAGATACTGCCATGGCTTGGTTGGAACAGCGTTTGGTTAACCAAAGATTTAATGAAGGCTACTGCCTGGCCAATTATCAAGTTGTTCAGCAATAGACAGTTCAAAACCGCTAGAACAGCTCGCATCAGTTGAAATAAGTAACTATAATTAGGAGTCAAACTAATGAAAGCCGTAATCTTAGCAGGTGGATTGGGAACTCGTTTAAGTGAAGAAACCAGTATTCGACCCAAACCGATGGTAGAAATTGGTGGCATGCCGATTTTGTGGCACATTATGAAAATTTATTCTGCCCACGGAATCAACGATTTTATTATTTGTTGTGGTTATAAAGGCTACGTAATTAAAGAATATTTCGCCAATTACTTTTTGCACAGGTCTGATGTCACCTTTGACATGCGATTTAATCAGATGAATGTCCACCGTGGCAATGCTGAACCCTGGAAAGTCACCCTGATCGATACCGGAGCATCAACCATGACGGGCGGTAGACTTAAAAGAGTTGGCGAGCATATTAACGAAACCTTTTGTTTTACCTATGGCGATGGAGTTAGTAATATCAACATCACCGAATTAATAGCTTTTCATCGTGAACAAAAAACCTTGGCAACTTTGACTGCGACCCAACCACCAGGACGCTTTGGAGCAATTGTCTTGGGTCAAGAACAGACGAAAATAACCAGCTTTCAGGAAAAACCTGAAGGCGATGGCGCTTGGATTAACGGTGGTTATTTTGTTCTTGAACCAGAAGTAATTGATTTTATTGCCGATGATGCCACAGTTTGGGAACAAGAACCTTTAAAGAAATTAGCTCATTTAGAACAACTATCTGCCTACAAACATAATGGATTCTGGCAGCCAATGGATACGTTGCGAGACAAACGATATTTAGAAGGTTTATGGCAAAATAACCAGGCTCCATGGAAAATTTGGTAACTCAAGCTAAATTAAACAACTAAACTAAATAAATATTTGATGTACGATTTTACGATTATTGGTGGTGGAATTGTGGGGCTGTCCACTGCTATGACTTTAAGTCAAAACTACCCTCGATCTAAAATTGCTGTTTTAGAGAAAGAATCCCAGTGGGCTTTTCATCAAACAGGACATAATAGCGGAGTAATTCACTCAGGAATTTATTATAAGCCTGGTGGTTTTAAAGCCCGATTTTGTCGTGCAGGAAATCACTCAATGGTGCAATTTTGTCAGCAGCATAATATTGATTATGATATCTGTGGCAAAATTATTGTGGCGGTGGAAGAATCGGAATTACCACTACTACAAAATCTCTATCAACGGGGATTAGAAAATGGTTTGCAAGTCAGCAAAATTAATGCCGCCCAAGTAAAAGAAATTGAACCTCATGTACGCTGTCTGGCTGCTTTACACGTACCTAGCACGGGTATTGTTAATTATCAACAAGTGTCTCAAAAGTTTGCCGATTTAATTAGGCTACAGGGGGGAGAGCTGTTTCTTAATACTGAAGTTCTTAAAATTAATCACACCAAAAATACTACAGTAATAGAAACTTCTCAAAGGGAGTTTACTACTCGATTTATCGTTAACTGTGCTGGTTTACAGAGCGATCGCGTTGCCAAACTAGATAAAGCTAAACCAAAAGCTAAAATCGTTCCTTTTCGAGGAGAATATTACAAGCTCACGCCAGAAAAATGCTCTTTAGTCAACACTTTAATCTACCCAGTACCTAATCCAGCGTTCCCTTTTTTAGGAGTTCACTTTACTAGGATGATTGATGGTAGTGTTTATGCAGGACCTAATGCGGTACTCAGCTTTAAACGAGAAGGCTATCAAAAAACAGACTTCAACCTTCGAGATTTTGTGGAGGTGATGACCTATCCCGGTTTTTGGAGATTGGCTGCTAAACACAGGGATGAAGGAATACAAGAAATTATTCGCTCTTATAGCAAAGCGGCATTTGTACGTAGTTTGCAAAGATTGATCCCTGAAGTTCAAGCAGAAGATCTGCTACCAACTCATGCTGGAGTTCGCGCTCAAGCACTAAGAAATAACGGCAAGTTAGTTGATGATTTCTTGATTGTGTCTAATCATAATTCAGTTCATGTATGTAATGCACCTTCTCCAGCAGCAACTTCCGCCATCGAAATTGGAAAAGCTATAGTTGAAAATATTGTTGAGCTAGCACCAATTAAAAGAACGGCAATTCGGACCACTAAAATAGCAGAATATGCTAAAGAAACCGAATCATCTTTATAGTAATGGAGATTAATAGAAGTAAGGTACTGGTGCCGGAGCCGCAAGGTTCGTTGGTGATTCCTAAACTTCCTTCTAGAGGTCAAATTGCTGTTTACAATCCTGTATATTTCTCTTTGGTAATTCCAACTTATCAAGAGAGTAAAAATATTGCTCAGATCATCAGACTGATCGGCAAATTGCTAGACGAAATTTTACCTGACAATTACGAGTTGATTGTGGTCGATGATAACAGCCCTGATCGTACCTGGAAAAAAGCTCAAAGCCTTGTAGCTGAGTATTCTCAGTTGCAGGTAATGCGTCGTCAACGAGAACGAGGTCTTGCTACAGCTGTAATTAGAGGATGGCAGGTAGCGAGAGGAGAAATTTTGGGAGTTATTGATGGTGACTTACAGCATCCCCCAGAAATATTACTCAACCTTTTACAAACTCTTGAGCAGGGTGCAGATTTAGTAATTGCTAGTCGGCACATTGATCGGGGAGGAGTCAGCGACTGGAGTATCGTGAGACGCTTTTTATCTCGCGGTGCACAAATTTTGGGATTAATTATGCTTCCAGAAGTTGTTGCTCGAGTCTCGGATCCAATGAGTGGCTATTTTGTGCTACATCGTCGTGCCATTGCTGGACATAAGTTAAATCCTGTGGGATACAAAATTCTGATTGAGGTATTAGGTCGTGGAAATATAGACAAAATCAGTGAAGTTGGTTATGTGTTTCAAGAGCGTCAACAAGGCGAGACTAAGGTTGCTCCGAAACAATATGTACAGTATCTACAGCATCTGTTACGATTGTCTCTGGCTCGAGGGCGAATTAGTCGTCTTAAAAAATACATCCAGTTTCCTGCTAGCCGATTTATCCGCTTTTGTCTGGTTGGTTTAAGCGGAGTATTCGTGGATATGACTATTTTTTACCTACTTAGTGATCCGACCTCCCTCGGTTGGGGTTTGACTCGTAGCAAAATTATGGCAGCAGAATTAGCTATCATTAACAACTTTTGCTGGAATGACCGTTGGACTTTTGGGGATATCGCCAATCTTCAACCGGGATGGGGCATGCGTTGGAAAAGATTGCTTAAGTTCAACCTAATCTGTCTAGGAGGATTAATTTTAAATGTTTTACTTTTGAATTTGCTGTTCAATTTGTTAGACATCAACCGATATCTAGCCAACCTAACTGCGATCGCGGCAGTAACAATTTGGAATTTTTGGCTTAACTATAAATTGAGCTGGCGAGTCACTAAAGTTAAGTGCTCAGAGCGATTGTAAGCTAATGTCTGGAAAAAAGTAGCAACAATAATTGTTGTAAACAAGTAATCAAATCAATAAAACTTACCATTTGTTATCAATTATGAAAATATTAGTTACCGGAACAGAAGGTTATCTTGGATCTTTATTAGCTCCTCTTTTAATGCAAAAGGGGCATGAAGTAATCGGCGTAGACACAGGATTTTATAAAGTAGGATGGCTTTTTAACGGTACTGATTTAACTGCTAAAACCCTCAATAAAGATATTCGGCATATTACAGATGAAGACCTTGAGGGAGTTAATGCCGTAGTTCATATGGCAGAACTTTCCAACGATCCTGCTGGTCAATTAGCCCCTCATATTACTTACGAAATTAATCATCAGGGGTCAGTTCGTCTTGCCGAATTAGCTAAGGCAGCAGGGGTAGAACGTTTTGTTTATATGTCTTCCTGTAGCGTCTATGGTGTGGCGACTGAGGACTATGTGACTGAATCATCACCTGTCAATCCTCAAACTGATTATGCTAAATGCAAAACTTTAGTAGAGAGAGATGTTCAGCCTTTAGCTGATGATAATTTTTCTCCCACATTTCTCCGTAATGCCACTGCCTACGGTGCTTCTCCTAGGATGCGTTTTGATATTGTTTTAAATAACTTATCGGGATTAGCCTGGACAACTCAAGAAATAAAGATGACCAGCGACGGTACTCCCTGGCGTCCTCTAGTTCATGCTTTGGATATTTGTAAGGCTATTTTATGCACTCTTGAAGCCCCAAGGGATGTAGTACACCAGCAAATATTTAATGTTGGTGATACAGCTCACAACTATCAAGTGAAAGAAATTGCTGAGACTATTGCTGGAGTATTTACAGGATGTCAGCTCAGTTTTGGTACGAGTGATGGCGATAACCGTAGCTACCGAGTTTCTTTTGAGAAAATTAATCAAACATTGCCAGGATTTAAATGTGATTGGAACGCTCAAAGTGGTGCTCAGCAATTATTTGATGTATTTACCCAAATAGATATGTCTGCTGAGACTTTCACTTTCAAGGGATTTACTCGCTTGAAGCAACTGGAGTATCTAATTAGAACTCAGCAAATTGACCGCAACTTTTTCTGGAGTAAGCAATCTAAGCTAGTTGGTATTCCCAAAGGAGACAAAGAACCAGCAATCGCTTAGAAGATAGTAAAAAAGTCCGATTGACTTTTTTGGAGTAGGTTCAACTCCTCAGATACTTGAATTAGTTAAATCTGAGGAGTTTTAAAGTGATTTTAAACATCCAAAATCAGATTGTTCACGGAAGTATCTTTAGTAGAAGTATCTTTAGTAGAAATTTGCACAAAAATCTTAGTACTAATTTATTTTTACTTGGTGAGACAACTTCAAAATGAACATCATATATCCAGGTTCAACAATACTTCAAAATGATTTTGAAACGAGTTTAGATGGATTGAAAGAATCGGACTTTAATCATTCTTCTTCTGGAATTATTTCCACGTCTGACTTAAACGATCAAAATAGTAATAATACTGTCAAGTTTGTCTTGCAAGATCCCGATAAACGAGAGGAATTATCATTAGATCGCGTTCCTAGTAACTCTGAGATTACTTATAGTTTTAGAATTTTTCTACCTGATACCTATGTCGCGGATCCAGTTCCTGAAATCGTTGCCCAATGGCATGCTTTTCCGGATTTTCATTTAGGTGAAACTTGGTCGAGAACGGGACCAGTGTTGACTTTGACAACAGTAGATGGAGAATGGAGAGTCGGTAATAAATGGGATAGTCGACAAATCATCAGAGAATCAGACGAACAAAGAGGTCTAACAGCTGAGGGTTCTATAAGCTATGAATTGGGAGATTATCAAACTGGAGTATGGACTGATTGGACTTTTCATGTCAGGTGGTCTCATGAAGCTGATGGCCTAATTGAAGTGTGGCAAAACGATAATTTAGTTCTGCGGCAAACTGGACCAAATACTTACAATGATGAGTCTGGTCCCTATCTAAAAGTAGGCTTGTATAACAAAAAGTGGCAAGATACTCAGTTGACACAACGAGAACTTTACTATGATGACCTAGAAGTCCTTTCAATTCAAGAAGGAGATTATCTTCTTAGTGGGGGAAATGAGGACAATATTTATGTACTTAATAATCAGACAGCTCCAGGAAGTCAGATTAACGATCTAGGAGGGACAGATACTCTTGTCTTCACTAGTGGTCTTCGTTTAAGTCTAGAAGATCTTCTACGAGAAACAAATGATTTACTAATAGACATTAACCATGATGGAGTATTTGATCCTGTTAACGATCTCACTATTTCCAACTTCTTTACATCATCAGGAGATGGTGTTGGCTTGATCGAGACTGTAGGCAACCTTAATAGTAACCAAATTCTCAATGCTTTAGCTTTGGAACCAGTAGTTCCAGTTGTTTCAGAAACTGAAACTGTCTAGCTCTAAGGAATAAAGATAACAACTAAAATGATTTCTCAAAACTACTATTTCGACTTGATTAAATTGACATCGCTATTGTTGCTAATTGCCCCCAAACCAGCTCTAGCAGAAATAATTGGCAAAACTAGCTTTGAAACTAAATGTCAAAGACAAATAGAGCGAAGATCAAGAAGTAATAGCTGCGATCGCCTTAGAGCAAAATTGTTAGCTTCCAAAACTCTCGATTATGCTTTCAATTTTGTTAATTCCAATGCTGCTGATGGTGAATGGGCAGCTCGATTCGAACTCAGAAGTGACGATCAGGATCGAGATGAAAAAGGTGAACTACCAGTTAGAAGTGAGCTTGTTTTTAAGGATAAGCGACTCCAAGTTGGACCTGGAGGTACAGATATTTGGTACGGCTACAAAGTCATGATCGAAGAATATGAGCCTGATAATAGCTGGAATATTATCGGTCAAGGTGGACCTGTATTACATGCTGCCTGGAGAAGAGGTGGTGGATGTGACAGAGGTGGACCCAATTATAGTTTTGGCATCGAACAACTTGATAGTGGTCAATTTGCCTGGGTATTTGGTCTGCAATATATGCAGCAAAATACTTGTCGGACTGAGCAAAATTCACTCCGCAAAGATTGGGTATTGGAGGAAGCTCCTTTCGAGCTGGGTGAATGGCAAGACATTGTGGTTAATCTCAAATCAACCCATGAAGATAATGGTTATGCCAATATTTGGATCAATGGCAAGCAGGTTCTCAGTTACCAAGGTCCTTCAGGATTTCACCCTAGGGATATCCCTTTAAATGACTGGCGTAGAGTACTGCATATTAAGCCTGTTGGTATTTATAAACGGGGATATAATAAGCAGCCCGGCGATCCAGCTAGATCTGAAAAAATAGTAGTTTACTTTGATGATTTAAGAATTGGCAAAAACTCCAGTTACGAGGAAATGAAATCGGCGATTCCTGGCGTTGATGAGCAAATATCCTCTAACCCCAGCCAAGACCAAACAATGTTTCAAAGATTAAAAAAATATTTGAATAGTATAGTTAGCCACTTCAAATAAGGTCTATGTTAAAAAACCAGGAGCCTGAGCTGGAAGTGATTGGATTACTGCCAGTAGCAGGACAGGCGAAACGCATTGCTCTTTTAGCATTGAGTAAAGCGGCAGAGCCGCAGCTATAAGCTGTAAGCTGTAAGCTGTAAGCTGTAAGCCAATTATAAGAGGCTTTAACCTCTCCTAATTGTAGACCACCAAACTTCGTTTGCTGGGGGCATTAAACCCGATAGCTATAAGCTGTTAGCCGTTTACAAAGCGTAAACTTTAGAGCTTAAAGCTTAAGGCTTAGAGCTTAAAGCTTTTTAAGGTAAAGAATTATACCTCATTGGATTTCGTTCGGTAGACGAAAATTACAACCTTTGCCCCAAAATTGTCTGTCGTTATCTGCTAGAGAAAATGCGCCTAGCAGGAACAAGAATTAGTAAAGCATACATAATCATGCGAGCGGGGAAATCAGTTTGTGCAAAAAGCAATTAAAGCTAACAACTATTATCCCTATAAGAAAATAGGAAAAAAAGTATATGTCCACAATCACTAAGCTATCGCCTAATTACGCTACGGCTAAACTGTATTATTCCCTCAAAAACTATCTTAATGACTTTCTAGTTTATGGTTTCAATTTAGAACATTCTAGAGAAGAAATAATAGTCTATCAAATGGGCAAAGTTGGCTCTAGAACTATTGTCTGGTCACTAAAATCTCTTGACCTAGATCTATCTATTTATCATGTTCATGCCTTATCATATGAGGGTATCAAAAGAGTTGAAAAAGTTTACAGAGAAAATTTTGCTCGTACCAGAATAATCCACAATCATTTCTTACAAAGCTTGTATTTACGACAGAGACTGGATAAAAGTAAGAAGAAAAAAAAGCTTAAGGTAGTGACCCTTGTTCGAGAACCGATTGCTAGAAATATTTCAAAATTTTTTCAGAATCTCCATCTCTTAATGAATTATGATTTACAAGACAAAATCAATACGATGAAAACCGAAGATATTGTTAGAGAACTTAAGCAACTATTTTTCGAAAAATTTAACTCTCATTATGATTTTATGTATTGGTTTGATCGAGAATTAAAATCAGTGTTCGAACTTGATGTTTTTGCCAAAAGTTTCTCTTGTTCTGAAGGATATAAAACTTATGAAAATGAACAGATACAATTATTATTACTAAGAGTTGAGGATCTAAATAACTGTGCCCAAAAAGCTTTCAAAGAGTTTTTAGATCTAGATGACTTTAACTTGGTAACAGCAAATACTGGTAATAATAAAGAGTATAAAACTATCTATCAAGAATTTTTAAAGTCAATAAATTTACCTTTATCATACATGGATAAAATTTACAATTCGAGGTACACCAAACATTTTTACAGTGAAGAAGAAATAAAAAGATTTAGAAAAAAATGGCAGAAAAATATATAAGAATTGGGGTTTATTTCTCTACCTTCTTAATCAGAAAACCCCATTTAAAGCTAGTATATGCAAAAAAAACAGGGACGGGAGCTGGAAGTGATTGGATTGCTGCCAGCAGCAGGGCAGGCGAAACGCATTGCTCCTTTACCATTGAGTAAAGAATTGTACCCCATTGGATTTCGTTCTGTAGACGAGAATCACAACCTTCGCCCTAAAGTTGTCTGTCATTATCTGTTAGAAAAAATGCGCTTAGCAGGCATTAGTAAAGCATACATAATCATGCGTGCGGGTAAATGGGACATCCCTACATATCTAGGTGATGGAGCCATAGTTAATATGCACTTAGGCTACCTAATGATGAACTTACCTTTTGGTGTTCCTTATACATTGGATCAAGCTTATCAATTTGTGCAAAAAGCGATTATTGCTCTGGGATTTCCTGATATTCTTTTCCAGCCAGACGATGTTTATTCTAAGTTATTAGCTCGACAAGCTATTAGCAAAGCTGATGTGGTTTTAGGTTTATTTCCGACTGACCAACCTCAGAAAGCAGGTATGGTTGATTTTGACTCACAGGGTCGAGTTCGTCTGATTACAGAAAAACCTAAACAAACAAAATTACGCTATATGTGGGGAACAGCAGTGTGGACACCCGTATTTACCTCCTTTCTACATGAATATGTAGTCTCTATTGAAGCTAGTAGACAGCACCATGAGGCTGAGAACTATCCCACCAAGAAATGGGAATTGCCGATCGGAGATGTAATTCAAGCCGCGATCAACAAGGGTTTAGAAGTACAAGCAGAGGTTTTTACTGATGGAGAATATTTAGATATTGGCACATCAGAAGATTTAGTTCGCGCTGTACGTAGATTTATTTAGTAAAGAATTTAGTGTTTAACTAGTAAAAAATTATGAAATTCACAGAAACAAAACTCAAGGGTGCCTATATTATTGACTTAGAACCAATACAAGACCACCGCGGTTTTTTTGCCAGAACTTTTTGTGCCAAAGAGTTTGAAGCTTACAATTTGAAACCAGCAGTTGCCCAGTGCAATGTATCTTTTAATTATAAACAGGGGACTCTGCGGGGCATGCATTATCAATTATCTCCCGCAACAGAAACTAAATTTATCCGTTGCACTCAAGGGGGAATATATGATGTGATTGTAGATTTGCGTCCAGAGTCGGAGACTTATCTGCAACATATTGGTGTCGAACTAACTGCCGAAAATCGTCGTGCTCTATACGTTCCGGAAATGTTTGCCCATGGTTATCAAGCCTTGAGTGATGATTCCGAGGTCATTTACCAAGTAAGTGAATTTTATACACCGAATCGGGAAAGAGGTTTACGCTACGACGATCCTGTATTAGGGATTGAATGGCCGTTGCCTATTAGTGAGATTTCTGAGAAAGACACTAATTGGTCTTTACTCAAAACCCCTGTAGTTAGTTAATTCAAATAACTGCAAACAGACAAGCAATCCCTACTCACCATCAGATGTGGGGCGTATTTAGTAGTGACATTGTTTTATTTTCATAGAGGATTAATTAATGATTATTGTCGATAAAGCTTTACAAGATTGCGTGGCAACTGGAAACCCTGTCAAAGTGGGTATGATTGGAGCCGGTTTTATGGGGCGTGGTATTGCCAATCAAATTATCAATTCTGTTCCCGGAATGGAATTAGTGGCGATCGCTAACCGTCGTCTTGAGGGGGCAAAAAGAGCTTACCAAGAGGCAGGAGTCCAAGAATTATTAGACGTTGAAACAACTACGGCATTAGAAGAAGCAATTTCTCAAGGGAAATATGCCATTACCGAAGATGCCAAACTTTTGTGCCAAGCAGAACAAATCGATGCCCTGATTGAAGTTACAGGGACAATCGAATATGCTGCGGGTATAGTCATGGAAGCGATCGCTAATCGTAAACACGTAATTCTGATGAATGCAGAATTAGATGGCACAATTGGCTCCATTCTCAAAGTCTATGCGGATCGAGCAGGAGTTATTCTTAGTGCCTGTGATGGCGATCAGCCCGGAGTACAAATGAACTTGTATCGCTTTGTCAAAAGTATCGGCTTGACTCCTTTGCTCTGCGGCAATATCAAAGGTTTACAAGATCCCTATCGCAATCCCACAACTCAAGAAGGTTTTGCCAGACGTTGGGGACAAAAACCCCATATGGTAACAAGTTTCGCCGATGGTACTAAAATTTCTTTTGAACAGGCGATCGTCGCCAATGCCACCGGAATGAAAGTTGCCCAGCGCGGAATGTTAGGCTATGACTTTAAAGGTCATGTGGACGAAATGACTGGTATGTACGATGTTGAACAATTAAAAGAATTGGGCGGCATTGTTGATTATGTAGTAGGAGCCAAGCCTGGTCCTGGTGTATTTGTCTTTGCTACCCATGACGATCCTAAACAACAGCATTATCTCAATTTATATAAGTTGGGAGAAGGACCTTTATATAGCTTCTATACCCCTTATCACCTCTGCCATTTTGAAGTACCTTTATCTGTGGCTCGCGTAGTTTTATTACAGGATGCAGTCATGAGTCCGATTGGTAAACCTCAGGTAGATGTAGTGACAACAGCAAAAATTGACCTCAAAGCTGGAGACATGCTCGATGGCATTGGCTTCTATATGACTTACGGACAATGTGAAAATTCTGAAGTTGCGCTCAAAGAAAATTTATTGCCGATGGGGCTAGCTGAAGGCTGTCGTCTCAAACGAGATATTGCTAAAGATTCTGTGTTAACTTACGATGACGTAGAACTTCCTAGTAATAGACTATGCGATCAACTAAGAGCCGAACAAAATGCTTATTTTGGCAAAGTCACTCTTAAAAATCAGAAAATAGCTTTGTCTTAGGGCTCAAAAGTCAATTGAAAAAGTTTGTTTGAGTAGTATCTAAATATCATTTTTTATGAGGAAATCAATTAAAAGTCGAACGAAATGCTTATTTTGGCAAAGTCACTCTTAAAAATCAGAAAATAGCTTTATCTTAGGTCTTAAGAGTCAGAAGTTAATTTTTTATACAACGAAAAGATATTGATATTTTGAGTTTTCCTCAGAATACAAACTTCGAAAGCTACTCAGCTCGAAGTTTAATGTCTAACTTGATACAATACTTCAGAAAGTTTTGATTTACGCTTTG
The DNA here is from genome assembly GCF_000332195.1 of Pleurocapsa sp. PCC 7319. Taxonomy (NCBI): domain Bacteria; kingdom Bacillati; phylum Cyanobacteriota; class Cyanophyceae; order Pleurocapsales; family Pleurocapsaceae; genus Pleurocapsa; species Pleurocapsa sp. PCC 7319. The sequence goes on along the minus strand of NZ_KB235919.1, from coordinate 151,911 downwards.
AAGTCATTAATCTCTCTTGTTTGCTTAAAAACAAGCAGTAGATTTGATTTATTCGTCAATTATTCCTGCATATCTAATTTTTGTCTGACCTATTGTAAATTGAGTTGTATCTAAAACAAATTTATTATGGCAATTGATTTAACTTTGCTCAATGATTCTGATAACGATTTAATCGTTGAACAAAATAACATCGCTGACTATGGCCAGAGTGATAGAGGGATAGTTGCCAATCTTTCTACAGATAAAGTTTTGACTCCAATTTATGGAGCCACTGAGCAACCGGAAATCATGGCATTTGGTGATTCGATAACTTCAGGTGAATATCCGACCGAGCCTACTCCTGGTGCATATCGCCTACAGTTATCGAATAACTTTGTAGATGATGATTTGAGTGTTGATTTTATTGGTTCTCAAGAAAATGAAGGAACTAATATAGATGATGCAGAACATGAAGGGCATCCAGGGTTTACAATTGATGAACTGACAACACTCGTCGATGAAGGGCTACTGACAAACTATCAGCCTGATATCGTACTGTTGATGGCAGGAACTAACGATATTTTGCAATCTGGTAGAGCTGCTCAAGATGCTGCTGATAATCCCGATCAGCTAGCTGAAATTGCTGCTCAAACTATTGATGAACTCGATTACCTGATTGAGCGACTAATAGATGAGGCACCAGATGTACAAATATTTGTTTCATCCCTTGCTCCTCTCGATCCAGCAATAAAGGGTAATCCGCGACCTGACGTTGTCGAATATTTTAATGACTTTCTACCTGAACTAGCTTCAGAGTATGGTCAGCAAGTAACCTATGTCAACGCTGGTGGGCAAGTTGACATCAGCAATTTAGTACCTGACGGAATTCATCCTGATAGCACAGGATATCAAGAGATTGGAAATGCTTGGTATGATGCTTTAGTAGAATCAGAAACGCTTTCGGAAATCGATCATATTACCGGGACAGCATTTAGCGATCAATTGACAGGTAATGACCAGGCAAATATTTTGTTTGGTTATGGTGGCGCAGATATTCTGGCTGGGGGTCAAGGTGCAGATAACTTTGTGTATGAAAATTTAGATTCAGAATTAGATACGATTACTGATTTTGATGGCGACGATCATATCTTAATCTCTGCATCGGGATTTGATACTAGCTTGGTTCCTGACGAGAATTTAAGGCCACACCCCAGGAAAACTGGAGTATTTATTGATTATAATCCATGCCCATATGGAATTTGTCCCTATGTTATCTACAATTCGGATGATGGTCTGCTCAGTTTTGATCCAGATGGTAATGGTTCTGAGTCTGTAGTAGATATTGCCTACTTATCTAATCTACCGACTTTCGGCAGTGAAAACCTCAAGATTATTGCTTAGTCAAAAGCTGAAAAAGACTTCAAATTATATAACTTAGACTTTAACCATAGTAAAATTTATTGGTGATTGCGATGTTTATGACAACCGTAGAATCTAAAACCCCAAGCAACAGTGAAAAAACAAATCTACCAAATAAGACCCTACAGGTACTATTTGGTCGTGAAGAAACTCGCTGCGTCTCTACCGAAAATGGTATCGATCTCTATGTTAAAATTCCTGTTTTGGGTCAAGATAGTCGCGAGCGAATTGCCTCGCAACCTGGACGTATTCATAGTCGTCTTGGTTTTCAACTTATAGAATCAGAGGAATATTTAGCTGGTGTTCTAGTTAAAGAGGTCGACTTTCCTTTGGAAAAAGCTGCCTATGAAGTCTACATGGACTTTCTAGAATTAACCAAAGACTGGAACTTGTTTCGTGTCTGGAACTATGTTCCTTACATCAACAATGAAACTTCTGCTTTAGAAAATTATAAATCTTTTTGTAAAGGACGTTCTCTAGCTTTTGAAGCGTTTTATGGCACTGATTTTGAGGTTAAATTACCAGCAGCATCAGCGGTGGGTATCAACGATCGCAAATTAGTGCTGTATTTTATAGCAGGAAAAGCCGAAGCTACCCACATCGAGAATCCCGAACAAGTTTCAGCATTCAAATATCCTCAACAATATGGACCTCGATCTCCTAGTTTTGCTAGGGGAACGGTGATCGAGCTTGGAGGTAAACGTGTCGGTTATTTATCTGGTACGGCTAGCATTAAAAGCCACAAGTCAGTAACTCTTAGTGACGTTGCCGAACAGATGTATACTACCCTCGACAATATGAGTTTAGTGTTTATGAATATGGGGTTAGTACACGAACGGATGAGTTTCGGCAGTCTGATGCCCGATTCGGCGAAGTATGATCGCTTTTTCAAAGTTTATATTCGCCGCGAATCTGATGCTGCCATAGTTCGAGAGTTATTTCCTCAAAGTATTTTAGCCACTGAGGAAGACCATATTATTTACCTGCGTTCAGATATCTGTCGCTATGAACTAGATATCGAAATCGAAGCCGTTATCCAAGAAAAATAGTCAACTCTTTAACTTAATTTCTTTATATCTCAGATTCTTTTTTATCGATTATGCTATATCAAATGCTTCAAAAGACTGTAGCAGAGCAACCTGACAAAACAGCTCTTGTCTATGGTCAAACCCGAACTAGTTATCAAGAACTTGAGCAACAAGTGCGAGGATTTAGCCAAGGTCTAAGTGTTTTAGGGGTTCAACAATCAGATTGTGTCGCTTTAATCTTACCTAATTGTCCTGAGTTTGTGGTTAGTTTTTGTGCGGTCACCTCCTTGAATGCGATCGCTCTGTTGCTAAATCCAGGATTCAAAGAAAACGAACTGGAACACTACCTCCGGGATAGTAATGCCAAAGTTATTATTACTGATAGTATTAGAGCTGAAGCTTGTCATCAGGCAATTTCCCGCTTGGAACGCTCTGTTGATTTAATTGTAGTCTCAGAGAAACCCACTGTTGGTCTGGCGTTTAACAACTTGATCCAGTCTGATTTTGGAGATTGGCAGCCAGAAGAATCCTATTTAGGAGATGTTCTTTATCAATATTCATCGGGTTCTACAGGAAGACCCAAAAGAGTCTGTCGTACCCAGAATAATCTCTATCATCAAGCAATTAATTGTGTTGAGACACTGCAGGTAACAAGCTCCGATAACATTCTTTGTCTTGTACCGCTGTATCATGCCTATGGATTTGGTGAATGTTTACTGGCAGCAATCTGTTCAGGAGCCACCCTAACAATTTTAGAACCGTTTTTGCAGGACGGTGTCCCAGTAGAGATGCCCTTTGTTTTCCGTCGGGCTCGCGTTCTAGAATTAATTGAGCAAGAAAAGATCACAATTCTACCTGCTGTTCCTTATATCTTTAGCATCCTGGCAGCAGCACCAGCAGATACATATGCTGAATTACCAAGTCTTCGATTGTGTATATCGGCGGGGAACTTCCTCTCTCAAGACATTTTTGATAAGTTTTTACAACGGTTTGGCATTCCTCTGCGACAGCTTTATGGTTGTACAGAAGCAGGTTCAGTAGCCATTAATATGCAAAGTAGCCAAGATGTTAAATACGATTCTATTGGTTTACCAATGCATAATGTTGAGATTAAAGTAATTGGCGATCGCGGACAAGAATTACCTCCTGGTCTGGAAGGCGAATTAGTAATTACCAGTCAAACTTTGACCAAGGGATACCATAATTCTCCTGAAGTGAACAAAGAAGTGTTTCAAAATGGTCACTACTTTACCGGTGATTTAGGTAAAAAAGACGAACAAGGTTATCTTTCAATCACTGGTAGAAAAAGAATCTTTATTGAGACAGGAGGACATAAAGTCGATCCCTTCGAAGTTGAAGATGTTTTAGTAACTCATCCCAATGTAGAAGAAGCGGTAGTAGTTGGAACTAAACAACCCTACACTGGAGAGATTGTTAAAGCAGTTGTTGTCTGTCGAGAACAGTGTCCGGAAGAGGAATTAATTGCCTATTGTCAAGAGCAGCTAGCTGATTTTAAAATTCCCAGAATCATTGAATTTCGCAGCGAAATACCTCGCAGTTCTTTGGGTAAAATTTTGCGCAAAGATCTAGTATAAAACTAACTATTTTACTCAGCTAGATAAGGCAAATTATAATTAACTTGTTGCAATATCTAGCTGCCTACTATCATATTTTGCTAGTATGTTAATCTTAACGAAAACTAGTATTAATTCAATCAAATTTATACCAATCAAATTATTACTTTTTTAACCGACTTTTAGCAACCATGATGACAACTGAAGAACTAAAACTTAAAACCAAAAATGTAGTTTCTGAGTTACTTCCAAATATTAATAGTCAACAAATTGACGATGATCAGGACATTTTTTATTTGGGATTAAACTCGATTAATGCCATGACCTTAATTTTTAATTTGCAAGAAGCTTTTGGTATTACTTTTAACGATGCTGAGATTAGTCTCGATAATTTTCGGACAATCAGCGATATTGTAAAATTAATCGATCAGAAAACCAAAGCATAGCCATAATACTTGAATTTTCAATTCTTCTAGTTTTTCTTTTCAGCTTAAACTGTTCTAACTCAATTAACTAAAACTAACAAAAATTATTTAAGTGAATAACAATAATATTGATCTGATGCGTGAAGATTTAAATCAATCTTTAATCCGTAGTCATATCAATCCATCAAAACTAAGTACATTTCAGCGTATCTTACTAACAACTGATGGGACACTAACTGAAATATTAGAAGCCTACTTATTTGAACAAATTCGGGTAGTCAAGCTATCAGAAGGAATAGTTTCAATTACACAGGATATTTTACCGTTAGAAGTTAAACAGGGTAGTGAAGTAATTGAAAGGAAAATATTACTTCAAGGAAAAATCAGCAGAAAAAACTTTATTTATGCTGAGTCAATTCTGGTTACTGAAAGATTAGAAGAAAAGTTTAAAGATGAATTATTACACTCTAAAACTCCTCTGGGCAGACTCTGGTTAGAAAATAAGTTTGAAACTTTTAAAGAGATAGTTGATACAGCTGAAGAAACTGTAGGTAAATTGTCTACTTATTTTCCGATTCAACCAGAAGATTCAATTCTATCTCGTACTTATCTAGTCTTTTCTCAGGGTAAACCCATTATCATGATTACTGAAAAATTTCCCGCCAGCTATTTTCTGACGGACTTTTGAATCAGAACCACTTTTCAAATCAAATCACATTTTTTAAATTGATTCCCCTCGTTAAGCAAGATGAATATTAAAGAAATACTAGATGTCAATATTGAATCTTCTCAGGTTTTAATGACCCCGATTCAACTCAAGAGTCAATTACCCTTGACCGAAGCTGCTGCCAAAACAGTTTTACAAGGAAGAAATGAGCTACAAAATATTTTAGATGGCAAAGACTCTAGAAAATTTATCATCATCGGCCCTTGCTCCATTCACTCCCCAAAAGCTGCAGAAGATTATGCTAAAAAGCTAAAAGATTTAGCTGAGAGGGTTAAAGACAAATTATTAATTGTCATGAGGGTTTACTTTGAAAAACCCAGAACAACTGTAGGCTGGAAAGGATTGATCAACGATCCCGATCTGGATGGTTCATTTAATATGCAGAAGGGTCTATCTACTGCTCGTAACCTACTAATTAAAATTGGCGAAATAGGATTACCAGTAGCTACAGAAGCATTAGATCCGATAACCCCTCAATATCTAGCGGAATTAATTTCTTGGTCAGCTATTGGAGCTCGTACTATTGAATCACAAACTCATCGGGAAATGGCAAGTGGATTGTCTATGCCAGTGGGTTTTAAAAATGGTACAGATGGTAATATTCAAGTGGCTTTAAATGCAATCCAATCATCGAAGATGCCCCATAACTTTATCGGACTTGATCGCGAGGGGCAAGTAAGTACTTTTAGAACTAAAGGTAATCCTTATAGTCATCTTATTTTACGAGGTGGTGATCGCCAGCCTAATTTTGATGCCGCGACAGTTACCAGAGCAGAACAAAAACTCAAAGATTTAAATTTACCGCAGACCATTGTCATCGATTGTAGTCACGGAAACTCTCACAAAAATCATAAATTACAAGCTTCGGTGTTAGAAAATATTTTGCAACAAATTGCCGATGGCAATCAATCCATAGTTGGGATGATGTTGGAATCTAACTTGTATGAAGGCAATCAAAAAATTCCTAAAAATCTGCAGGAATTAAAATATGGTGTTTCTGTTACGGATAAGTGTATTGGCTGGGAAGAAACAGAAAAGATTATTTTGTCAGCTCATGAAAAATTAAGTGCTGACCGAAACATTACTTTGTACACCTGTGGCATGGAAGTGTCTGGAGTACTTGTTCGCAATTTACTAACCACTAAAGGTTAATCGGGTGTTACAGATTGGAAGAGCGAAACCTATAGCAGAAAAGATTATGAGTAATACAACAGAAACAATTCCCCAAAAACAGACTGCCTCAGCTCAGGCTCCAGCAGATCTTTGGCAAGCAATTAGAACTATTATTAGCTTACAGAATCAAGCTCCACCTTTAATTCCTACTTCACGCGAACAGAATCTTCCCCTCTCTTTTACCCAGGAGCGACTCTGGCTTATTGACCAATTAGAATCAGGAAGCAGTACTGCGTACAATATTCCTTTAGCTTTGCGACTAAGCGGTTCTCTCAACATCTCCGCTCTTGAGCAGAGCCTCAAAGAAATTGTCAGACGCCATGAAGCCCTTAGAACTACTTTTAGCACCGTAGAGAATAAACCAGTTCAAATCATTTCCTCTGAAGACCAGAACTGGAGCTTAACTATTCAGAATTTACAGGAATTGCCGAAGGTAGAACGGGAGCAAGAGGCACTACGACTTTCAATACAGGAAGCTCAAAAACCTTTTGACATCAGTAGTGATCTACTCTTTCGCGCTTCTCTACTAGAACTAGAACCAGAAGAAAATATACTACTCATCAGTGTTCACCACATTGTTTTTGATGGTTGGTCAGAGGGAATGTTGTGGCAAGAACTAACTTCACTTTATGAATCTTTTGTTCAGGGAGAATCCTCCCCTTTACCAAAATTATCTATTCAGTACGCAGATTTTGCGGTTTGGCAACGCCAATGGTTACAAAGTGATTTTCTGGCTGCCCTTCGTTCTTATTGGCAAGAGAAATTGGGCGCTAATCTTCCAGATTTGACACTCCCGACAGACTATTCTCCACCAGCAGTACCCACCCGTAAAAGTTCCACTCATAAACTAACTATATCTGCCCCACTTACTGCTGAGCTTAAACAGCTTAGTTATCAATCTGGAGCAACCCTTTTTGCTACCTTACTGACGGCGTTTAAGATTTTGCTTTATGTTTACACCGAGCAAGAAGATCTTTTTGTCTGTAGTCCCATTGCTAATCGTAATCGTCCAGAACTTAAGCAGTTAATGGGTTATTTTGTTAACCTGCTAATTCTTAGAAGTGATTTGTCTGGCAATCCTAGTGTTCAAGAATTATTGAATCAAGTACGTCAAACAGTTACTGGTTCCTATGCTCACCAAGATTTTCCTCTACAGCAACTAGTTCAAGACCTTGGTTTAGGACAAAAATCACTATCCCAAGTTATGTTTGTCCTCCAAAACAATGAACAAAATAAGCCCAATCTATCTGGTTTGGCTGTGGAAACCTTAGACATAGATAATGGCAAAGCTGATTTTGATTTATCGCTTTCTTTAACAGAGTGTCAAGACGAACTAGTTGGAGTCTGGAAATATAATACCGATTTATTTTCTCCAGAGTCGATCGCTAAGATGGCAGAGGATTGGCAAACCTTACTCGAGAAAATTGTCGCTGACCCAACCAAACCAATTAGTGAATTATTAGTATTAAGTAATCGCGATCGCCAACAACTACGCGCTAAACGCACTAATAATTTGTCAGTTCCCGGTAGATCTTCATCTAAATCAACGAATAATTCTAAACCTAGAAATGCTTTAGAATTGAGACTGACTGAACTTTGGTCAGAAATTTTAGACAACCAAGATATCCATCTTCAAGATAACTTTTTTGAAATAGGAGGTAGTTCTCTCCTTGCTTTCCGCCTAATTGGGGAAATTGAAAGCTCTTTCGGCAAAAAGCTACCCTTATCTGCGTTGTTAGAAGCGCCAACAGTCGAAAAGTTAGCTAAGCTAATTAGCGAAAATGGAGACACTAATTCTAGTTCCTGGTTAAATCCCCCACAACCTGGTAGTTCTCGTCCAACTTTATTTTGTATTCCTCCAGCAGGTAATAGTTTACTAGGATTTGCTAATTTAGTACGTCATCTGGGTAAAGACCAGCCATTTTACGTTCCTCAACCCCTGGGATTGGAAGGAGAAACCGAACCCCATGAACGGGTTGAAGACATGGCAGCACACTACATCAAGGAAATTAGAGCAATTCAACCTGTTGGACCTTATTATCTAGGTGGAAGATGTTTCGGTGGGATTGTTGCTTTTGAAATGGCACGACAATTATCACAGCAAGGACAAAAAGTTGGTCTCTTAGCTTTGATTGATGGTGGAATGCCGCCTAATATCTACTCTAAGTTGAGAAATACTAATGGTAGTCAAAAAACAAAAACTTTAGCTGAATATTGGCAAAGCTTTGCTTATTTTTGCCGTAATGGTCAACTGTTGACGATCCTTGAATACAAATATCGTAAGCAATTACGCAAGTTGAAAGCGAAATTTTTACCTAGTCAAGCTGCACCAGATCCTTTAATGGCAAATGTTAAAAAGGTTTTTAGAAGTCATCTTAAAGCAAGAGCTAAATATCTACCAACAAGTAGTTATCCTGGTAAGATTACCATCTTTGCCAGTGGTACTTTACGACTAGATCAACAAGCGAGCTGGGAAGAATTGGCAACCGAAGGAATTGATTGTCATTTTGTTGGTGGTAGCCACGGCACGATCGATCAAGAACCACATGTAGGAGTTTTAGCAGGTAAGTTAAGAGCTTGCTTGGATGAAGCTCAACAAAAGACAAATGTTCATATTTAGCTGATAGCTCAATACCTCGGACAAGTCTGAGAGTTATGTACAGCAACAATCAACAAGTTAATTACCAGTAATTTGTACAACGTGAGCATCCAACGAAAAGAATTCGTTATGTCTGGAGAGGAAAAATTGTCCCCCAAGAGTTTGACGGGGGCTTAAAAACTTATTATTTCGTAAGCTGAAACTATGATTATTTCCTAGAAAATCGAAAAATACTGGTTTTGATACCACTCACGTTGTACAGACTGACATCAAAAATGAAATGCTAAGCTATTATTATTGCTTTGAGCCTTAATTTTCTAGCGATTCAAAGTATTGTGTAGCTTTTGCAAAATAATTGAAAGTATTTATCTTTTTATATTCTTGCTCTCAAAATAGAAGCCACTTTAATGTTATTTTCTTTTAAAAACATATGCTAATGAAGGTAAAAACCAATGAGAATAAATTCCTAACTTCGAGATAATATCATAATATAGCTTTTTACTTAAACTCAATTTATTTAAATATTTACCAGTACCATAGGGAAGATAAAAAGGAAAAGTATCTTTAAATTTTTGATAGGATGTGTAATGCAACCATTGAGAAATTGGTTTAAATTCTTTTAGCTCTTTCTGCAATGAATAGGGAGACCAAAATAAGTTGTCAATTTCTCTTTTATGTCTGTCGAATAATTTAGCATATCTCTTACGCCAAGAGATTGGTAACCAATGACAAAATGGCAATTGAGTATCGTGGGCAATAATTGGAAACCACAAATTAGGTGTAGTTACAATTACTAGATCTTTAGTAACTCTAGATAAGTCATAAATAGCGGCTTTAGATTTGTATACATGTTCGATTACTTCAATACAATAGACTATATCAGCTTCTTGGTCTTTGATAGGAAGATCTCCCAAGGCACCTATTCTCCAATCAATTTTATCTTCTATTCCCAGAATATTGGCAATTTTTTTTCCGGCATTTAATCGAGTTTCATTCAGATCAATGGCAATTATTTTTGCCTCTGTTGAATATGCAAAAGCCATTGAAAGCCAACCAAAACCAGCTCCAACGTCTAAAATTACAGTATTACTATTGATAGATGCAAAATCAAACAGTTGCTTTACATATCGATTAGTATAAAATTTAAGCGTTTCAACAATATCAAGATCTCTATATTGTGATTGAGCATAATATTCTACTTTCCTAATATCTTCCAGCATAGTATTAGCAATTAACTGCTTATACTTGGGTGCTTGGAAATTAAGTCCATTTAGATTTGTCAATGAATTATAAGTCATATTCAATACTTACTAGGAAATTAATTAGCAACTAATTTAAAATACTATCAATTCCCTGGGCAAAATTCTGTGCCATTTGTTCAATAGTCAAATGTCTAATAGTTGACCAAGCATTATTTTGTAAGTCAGCTAATCTCTGAGGCTTAGCAAAAAGTTCAACTATTGATTTAGCATACTCTTTCGGAGTCGTATTAGAAGGTAAGATTAAAGAATTTTGTGGCGACAAATATTCAATTTCAGGTGATTGAATGTGAGAATCAATAGTGACAACTGGTAAATTATAACAAAGTGCTTGAAGTGGACCTAAGCCGACCGAACCGGGAAAACTAAACACATCAGCAGCAACATAAATCGGTGCTACTTTATCTAAGTCTAGAATAGAGCCAAAATAAGTTATATTTTCTGGTTTATCTTGCAGATATTCTTGTCCACCAGTTCCTAGCATTAATAAATGAAAACTGTTATCGTTTTTTTGCAAAATTGAGAAAGCTTCTAGCAAAAAATCAACACGCTTAGTATTACCAAATCTACCTACAAATAATAATACTTTCTTATTTGCGATTCCTAGCGATCGCTTAATTTTCTCTTTTTGTTCCTTAAACTTTTCAAATGCTTGACGTTGTTTATTGATATCGACAGTATTATTAAGAACGAAAATTTGATTGGCTGGAAAACCTTGTTCAATTAAAAAAGACTTAACTCCAGGTGTGTAAGCAAAAAAACCATTAGCTTGCTTAGTCAAAAACAGTTTTGCTTGCTCCGACAAACTTCTGAAAAAAGATGGTTTCTGGATTTTTCTGTGTTTTCCATGTCCCCAATACATTAATTTTATTCCCTGTAACTGGTGAAAATGACAAAGAGGATACGCCAGATTATTGAGAGCCTGTTCAATGACAATTAGATCGTATGCTGCTGCTTTTTGCCAAAATGTTTGGTAGCAAATTTTAGTTCCGGCTATTTTCAGACTAATTGTACTTACTTCTAGAATGGAAAATTTAAACGAATTTAAATTAAGTTCTTCTTTGAAAAATGTTTTCTTGTCCAGTTCACTGGGATCGAAAACCACATCAAAACACCAATCATCAGATTTATGTTGTTCTAAAGCATTATAAAAAGGAACACGATAATGAGGAATAGTTGATTGATGGGCGATCAATACTTTTTTCATAATTTATAAATGTTTTTGATCAAATGCTGTTCACTAAGGCGTCATGACAAAGAGCTTTTTTTGAACAAGCTAATATAAATCAACTGCACATATGGTGTAATCCAATACAATAGCCACAGCAAACCTCCATGTCTCCTAGCATACAACCACGAATCTGGACGTAAAAGAGATGAACCTTTGAATTTAAATTTTTGCAATCGTTGTTTAAATGACAGATTGATATCCAACCAAGTTCCTTGAATAATATTACGAGAACAAGTACCCAAATGCCCAGGAGCTACATATAAATGACAACCAAGCTTCCTCGCTCTTAATCCATAATCAAAATCTCCTACCTGATGACGAAAAGCTTTGTCTATATTACCCACTATTGCAGCCACCGAACGAGGTATCAAAACTAAGTTTCCATTAATCGTTTCACATTCTTGAATTTCTTCTGATGACTGTAAAATTTTAAACTTAAGTGGTCGCCAAGAGTTTCTAATATGTCCACCATAGCTAGTTTTTCCAGTTGTTGAATCCTTCATTGAACCTACAACAATCGAATTTGGGCTACCTCTTTGTTTGAGTTCCTGATAAGTTTCTAGAAGCACTTGTAAAGCATTTGATTTTAGTATACTATCGTCGTTCAGCCAAACGTAATAATTATAGTCAGCCTTTAAAGCTTCAGCAAAAGCCAACCTAGTACCTCCCCCCCAAAACAAATTTCCGTCTCCTTGAAGAATTTTTACTTTTGGATAGTTAGCTCTTACCGCTTCTGAAGTACCATCAGTACTACCATCATCTGTCAAATAAACTTCAAATGGCAAATTTTGCCTGTAGAGTGCTTTTAGGCAAGCTAATGTGGTATCACGTCGATTATGACAGGTCATGAGAATTGCGATCATAGTAGTATCCATTATTTAGAATATATATATTTAGATAGATATTTCGATGCTATTTTATTCAACTGCTTTTTCTTTTATTTAAGAACCATACTATTATCCATAAATTACACATCAATAATGTATCGGCAGCCAGGGTAGCCCAAATTGCTCCCTTCCAAGAAAAAATAGGTATTAGCCAAAAATTTGCCACTACATTAAACATAGCTATTAGAACTTGAATTAAGCTTCGTACCTTTTGAAATCCTGCTCCAGTAAGAGTATCTGCACCGAAGTAGTGCATAGACTTGAGAAATGGTAAAGGGGCTAGCCAGATCAATACTTCAACTGAATTTGCATATTCACTACCTAAAATGAGAGGAACTATTGGAGCCAAGAAATATACTCCTAGACCAGCAGAGACACCTAAGATAGCTGCTATGGGTACAAGCTTTTTTGCCAGATTTAAACTTCCACTAATCCCTGAAACTCCAGCTTGGAAAAATTTTCTATAAGAAGCATAGACCAAAGAACGTGTCGGGGCAAACGCAACATCAATTAAACGATAAGCTGCACCATATATTCCAGTCGCTTCTAATGTTGCCAGTCTTGCTAACATAGTTTTGTCTACGTCGTTATAAATATTTTGGGAACATAAGCTAACAGAATAAAAGAATCCTTCAGTTATTTCAGATTTAATTTTCCAAGATTTTAACTTGGGAGAACCTAAAGTTTGTTGTACAAGTAAAAAACTGACCAAAGCAGATATAACACTACTTCCCAAATATAAGCTAGCCCAAATATTTAATTTTGGAATAGAGAAAAAGTTTACTAAACATAGCGCTGCAATTAGTCTATTTAATCGAAGAAGTATATTTAGTTGAGCTGTTCGATTAAGTAAACCAACTGCCATGAAAGCTTGACTACTAATACTAACAATTTTGGCAAATAGTAAATCTGAAAGAGCAAACAAGAAGACTATTGGTAGAGAAATTGTTGCAGGCAAGATTACTTTTGCTGCCAATACAACCAAAATAATTAATAATAGACCACTAACGTTGGTAATTAATAAAGCATTTCCCCAGTACTGATTGAATAAAGTTTTATTTCGAGAAACATTCTTAACAATTAAATCTCCACTTCCACAACTAGAAAAAGGAGCAACAATTGCTATCAATGCAATTGCACCTACAAATGCACCATATCTTTCTGCTCCCAAAGCTCTAGCTACAGTTATAAAATATGCGGCACTGATGCTGAGACTTACCAAATTGGAAAATAACATCCAAATGGTATTTTTTACTAGTGATTTTTTAAAAAGTTCAGAAGAACGGGATTGAAGATATTTAAATATCATTACTTATTCTTGGCAATTTGCTTGTCTTTTTAAGTAATCCCATTGAAAAATAAGTTGCCACATATAAGACCCAGACAATGTTATTTTCTCTCAGCAAATTTTGCTCAGTTGTATTGGTTAATATAACGAATGACAAAAATAGTATTATCCAACAAAATTCCCACTGTTTGTTTTGTTGAAATTGCATAAACGCAGTCATAAAAATAGTCAAAAATCCAGCTAGATAGATTAGTACACCTAATAAACCTAAATTAGTCCAGAGCTGTAACAAGCCATTATGAGCATGGGGAACTATCCAACTCAAAGTAGTGTTTATAATGCTAGCTTCACTATTCCCCTCTGTCCAAAACGCACGATATCCGTAACCCAACCAATATTCTTTTTGGATAGATTGCCATGTTAGTTGCCATAGTTCAGTACGACCTGTCAATGTTATATCTTTTCCCAATAAACCTAGTAAGAAATCTAAATTACTAGTAACTAATATATTCATCCATACACCAGTAATTAATAGGCAAATTAATAAAGGTATTTGAATTGTCAAACGTAAGCGAAAAATTTGGCAAAAGAAATAGATAACTATAATGATAAATACATTTGCTAATGCAGATGAAGCACCTGATAGTATTACTAAAATTATCGAAGAATAAAAGCCAATCCATAAAAGATGACGATTTTCTTGGGAGTTAATAGCCATTATCCAAAAGATAATACTACTAGTTGCCATATTTACACCTAAGGTATTTTTATGGCTATATATTCCCCGCCATAGTCCCTCATGAGTTCCACTCTCCAATCCGTATTGTGGTAAAGCGATCACAAATAAAAAGCTAAGAAAGACAGCAATACCATACGTCCAAACTAGCATTTTTAATTGCTGTTCTATGCTGTATTTAGAAGACAAGTAAATTCCGAACATCGTTGTTCCAATCAAGGCTACCAAACGACGCAAGGTAACATCTGGTACATAAGACCAAAAAATAGAAGCAAAAGTCAACCCAATTAATACCCAAAAAAGTATATTTCTGGAGGCAAAATATACAATTTTTTTCCACATCAGTACCAGTAAAAAAAAAGTAATGACGTAAATTAAACTAAAAACTAAGCGAATTAATCCAGTATCAAAATCTTGCTGAAGATCGCCCTGACTGATACCTCCTGACAACACTACCGCTAAGACACCTCCTGAATAAAACATTAAAGATACAATGACAAATCCTGATTCAATTAACTCTAATATTTTTTTCACTGCGTAAATTCATCTATATTTTGGAAAAAAGCTAGTAATAACTAAGCAACTGCATCTTTATTACCGATTCCATAGCCATATCCATATGCGTCAGTATTGTTCTTAGTGACTCCATTAATTACTAAACCCAAAACATTTTGTCCAGTACTTTCTAAAAGTTCTTGACATTCCTGAGCAGAAGCATAATCTAATACTCCCAACCTAGAAACCAAAATCATTCCGTCAGCCAACTTACCCAAGCTAATAGCATCTGGAACTTCTAATAGAGGAGGAGAATCAATTATGACAAAATTGTACTTTTCAACTAGTTTCCACAACAAAAACTTCATTTTTGTGGAATCGATTATAGTTAAAGGATTGAATCCTAATTCTAGAGATCCCGAGGAAAGCACATCCAAATTATCGCTAACACTCGTAATTGCTGAATCTAATATTCCTTCATCTTCAATTACATTACTTAGACCTACAGAATTGCTAATGTTCCATAACATTGACTGTGAAGATTTATATAAATCTCCGTCTATTATCAAGACTTTATGTCCAAGCTGAGACAGAGTCAATGCTAGATTAGCACTAACCAGAGACTTTCCTTCTCCTCGCAAAGAACTCGATACCACTATCATCTTTTGCTCTGAATTAGCCTTATTGTAATGTTTAAATTTAGCTTGCATCATCCAGAAGGCTTTACTAACAGGGGAATGGGGAATATCTTTTACTGGAAGTATAGCTAATTGGTGATTTGAATCCCTTGTAGATGTTGGCTGATGAATCAGAAATCCAGATTGATCTTTTGCTTCTGGTAAAGAGTTATATTCAGCAAAATCTGATTTATTCGTAGAGCCAAGAGACTCTAATGACTTATCAAAGCTAGGTATTACACCAATTAACTTATATTTAAAGATACTCCTAATTTCTTCAGGCGTCTTGATGAATTTATCAACGACATCTAAGCTAGTCATTGTTATTATAGCTACGACAATACCAAAAGAAATTCCCAAACCAACTAGCATTATTGATGGAGCATATATATTTGAATCATCTATCTGAGCTGGCTCAATAATACGAACTTTATCAAAATTTTGCTGTTTTGCTAAATTTAATTCTTGAGCTTTCTCTAAGAGAAATTTATATCTAGATTGGGCTGATTCCAACTTCAACTTTAAATTTCCATATTTATTTTGCAACTGGGGCATCTCAGCGAGAGCGTTTTGATAGTTGTTTTGAATACTTTTTAACTTATTTAACTTTTTACTCAAACCTATCCTTCTAACTTCTGTTTCTGCTAATGATGAGGTTAGTTTTTGCGGTAGATTTTCTCTATTTGCTACCTGTAAATCCTTTATAGATAATTGTGGAGTTCCCGTTGAAGATTGCTGGGAAATTTGTTCCCCAAGTGAAGTTTCTATAGCCAAAATTTGCTCTTCAAGTGCTGTAATCCTGGGATGACCATCATTAAAGCGTTCTTTTTCTTCCAGTAATTTGCTTTGAGCCTCTTGCAAATCTTTAATTTGCTTCTGAACAATTGGGGACTGACTAAGTTTATTCCACGCAATAGCTTGTTGAGGAGACAGGGAAATTTGTTGTTGAAGTTCAGTAGAGTTTGCTTCAGCTTCTTGAAGTTCGGCTTCCGTTGCCTGAATTTCTTGCTCCAAACTCCTCAAGTTTTCAATATCAGCCTTAGACTTTTCATCGACAAAAGAAACATTATATTTTTCTTGAAACTTTTGTAATGCTTCTTCTTGCTCTCGAACTTTTGCTTGAGCTTTTGGCAACTGATTATTAATAATTTGGTCAGCGACAATTACATTTTCACGGTTAACATAATGGCTACTTTGAATATATTTTTCCATCAATAAATTAATTACATTTAAGACTAAATCCGGATCGGAATGACTATAAGAAATCATTACCACATCTGTTCCCGATAATGGCTTGACATCTAATTTAGCAATAAATTTTGATGGTTTAAGAACTTTACCTTCTGTATCCGTTAGCTTCAGTTCGTTGATTACTTTTTGAGCTATGGGAATAGACTTAATCACCTCTATTTCAGTAACAACAGGATTTGCATTTTGTTCTAAAGCTTCAAAACTATCCAGATTTGTTTCTATTCCCGTCAAATTAGAAGTATCACTATTTTTAAATAGCAATTTACCGTTGGCAGTATATTGTGGTTTTTTTTGAATGGAAGCTACTACTGACAAAATGATACTCACAACTATAATCGCCAAACCAAGTTGCCAGCGACGTTTTAAGAGCATCCATAGTTTCCTTATTTCTAAATCTATATCCTGACTCGTAACATATGTCATAAATCTAGTAAATTATTGTTTTTCTAAAGGTATTAGAGATATTTCTTTGGGGTTATATAAATTAAACTATTGTTAATTAGAATACAAATTTGTTTGAGATCTGATAATTAGAAAATATCTACTTATTAGCATTAGTTGCTAGTATTATTTCAATTTAATTGTCTAGAAAATTGATATTTACAGTATTCATGATATTTATTACTCTAGTGATATTTTTACAATTCTTCTTAATTTAACTAAACAGCAGTTTTTTAGTAAAAGATTTCCAATATGAATAGCTTAATACTGTATCTAAATCATTAAGAAGCAGTATATCTGTGTACTGACAACTGATTAACGACTTTAGTCTCCAAGCTAAATAATATAATTTTAGAGATAATATGTGTTTTTTGAAAAAGTATCATGGATCTATTTGAAATGCAATATATATTACGGACATGATTTCATCTTGGAGCTAGTATGAGTTCATTAATACAACATAACTCATTTGTATAATTCTGTATTAATTAGATTTCCCTAACCTGAAAATTTTTTTAATAGACTTTTTTGGTTATGTGTAGGTTAAGTAGACATCATTAAGTCAAAACGTGAAAAGCCTTAGCAGCAGGGAGAGAAAAAACTTTCTATTTTATTAGATTTAATTTCAACCAGCTACTTAAGTAGAACTAACTAACTAACAGGTGATTATGTTTACTCCAATTTTTTACGCAGTACTTTACATTTTATATACTCTATACTATCATGTAAGCTCAATTTAAGCTGTATAATTACGTAAGTAAATATACGTGTGTTTTTGACTTGCTCAGATTTTACTTTATTTATGTATGTTTTATTGTGACAAGATCGTTGATTGCAGATTCCCAAGTATTTCATACTCAGTGATTTTGACAGATTTTTTAATGATTTGCTAATAGTCACAGTGACAGTTTGTTGAAACTAGGTTTTTCCAGTCAGATTGCTATTGGAAAAACGCTGCAAAACTTAGAAAAAAATCGCAAAATATACAAATTCTTTTATGTTAGGAAATCTAAAGTGGTATGTTTGGCGTTTGAAAGCAATGACTCTATTTGAGATATTGCAGAGAATTAATTGCTTGCTTGTAAAACAATATGTTAAGAGGCGCAACTCTTGGATTCCCCCTACCCCTAAATTATCAAAAGAACACCAAGATTATTGGGAATTTCCTAGCTTAACTTTAAATGAAAGTCGAGAATACGAAGCCCTTCTTGTTGAAGCACATAACTATCTTCAAGGAAGCTACATTTGGTTAAATGTTCCCTACCAAGAATCTCTTCCAAATTGGCATTTCGATCCTCAAACAGGTAAAGTAGCTCCTCTAAAATTTGGATTGGAGCTAAATTATAGGGATTATGAGCTAGTAGGAAACGTCAAAAACATCTGGGAGAAAAGCCGTCATCACCACCTTACAGTAATCTCTGCTGCCTATGCATTGACTAGGGATGAAAAATATGCGATCGCAGTAGCGGAACAACTTCAAGATTGGCTAAACAAAAACCCATTTCCTCTAGGAGTTAACTGGACCAGTTCTCTGGAATTAGGAGTTCGTCTCATATCCTGGGTTTGGATTGATCGTTTATTAAGAGGTAGTACAGTTCACAGTCAGCTTTTTGGAGAATCAGGGCTATTATGGTCTGCGATTTATTGGCATCAATGGTTAATCTCCAAATACTATTCTCATGGTTCCTCAGCAAATAACCACTTGATTGGTGAAATGGCAGGACTATTTATTAGTAGCTGTCATTGGTCAGTATTCCCCTCATCAAAACATTGGCAATCTTTTAGCTGGAAGATCTTAGAACAAGAAATATCCAAACAGACCTTCTCTAGTGGTTTAAATCGTGAACAAGCTTTTGAATACCATATTTTCACTACAGAATTTTTCCTCTTGGCAGGTTTAGAAGCTGCAAGACATCAAATTACTGTTTCCGATCAGTATCAAGATTTAATGCGGAGGATGCTAGAAGTTATTCCTCTCCTAGTTGATCTCAAAGGTAATTTACCAAATTATGGAGATGGCGATGAAGGAATGGCACTTCAAATCCGCCCTCATCAATCATCTCGAGTAGATTGGCTATTGCGTTTAGGAAGACAGTGGATCGGTGCCAGAGTACCTTTACCAAATAGCGATTCTGGTAACTTGGCTGCCAGTTTAGTCAATTTTCCTAAGCCAGATACCGTAGAAGAAACTATATCCGTCGAAAATTCAATTGCTTTCCCAGATGCTGGACTTTATGTCCTCGCTCAAAATCGGGGCAAACCCCAGGAAGTTTTATGTCTAGCAGACGCAGGTAATCTAGGATTTCTCTCTATTGCTGCTCATGGTCATGCGGATGCTCTTTCATTTACTTTAAATATTGGTGGTGTACCAATCATTGTCGATCCTGGTACTTATACATATCATGCGGATAATTACTGGCGTAACTATTTTCGCAGTACCAGGGCTCATAATACTATCGTTGTTGATAACCTCGATCAATCAAATCCAGGAGGTACATTCTTGTGGACTAGCAAAGCTCAAACTAATGTTTTGGATTGGCAGCAAACAGACGATGAAATCATGTTAGTAGCAGAACATGATGGCTATACTCGCCTCCAAGAAAAAATTGTTCATCGCCGTCAATTAACTCTAAGTCAAGAAAGATTAGAAATTGTAGATAATCTTCAAGGCAATGGTTCCCATAATATTGAGTGGAGATTACATTTTTCTCCTCTTTGCTCAGTCTCTCTAAAAAAAAGAAATTGTCTAGTTAAATGGGATTCAGGTTCAATAATTATTTCCTTAGATCGGCAAATAGACTGGAGCTTACTTACCGGTGAACAATTAGGAGGATGGTATTCTTCAGGTTTCAATCTCAAGCAACCAACAACTACTTTAGTCGGAATTACCAATACTACAGGAAGTATCACTTTTAATAACTCTATCGGCTTATTAGAACCAAATTTTTACCAAGAGACTGAAACTGAAGTAGCAGATTCAGCGACTATATTGAATTGAGCTTTAGGTAAACAGTAAATTAACTTGATTTTCGATTTTCAAGATACATCAAAATTGGAGAGATACATCTGAAATTCATGAGTAAGTTTGATCATGGGTAATCCAACTAAAGTCCTTATCATAGTAGAAAATCTTCCTTCTCCTTTTGATCGCCGTGTCTGGATGGAAGCAACAACTTTGATAGCAGCGGGATACGAAGTTTCAATTATTTGCCCCAAAGGAAAAGGTTATGAAAAAAGGTATGAAGTAATTGATGATATTCATATATTTCGTCATCCCATGCCGCCAGATATTAGTTCGGTAGTTGGATATCTAACAGAATACGCAGTAGCTATATTTTGGGAATTTTATCTAGCTCATCGCGTATGGTGGAAACGTGGTTTTGATATTATTCATATTTGTAATCCTCCCGATCTACTATTCATAACTGCAGGATGGTTCAAATTAATCAAAGGTGTCAAAGTTATTTTCGATCACCATGATATTAATCCTGAGATGTATGAGGCAAAATATGATCGCAGAGATATATTCTATTATGGGCTGCGTTTAGTCGAACGTTTAACTTTTGCCCTTGCCGACACAGTTATTTCTACCAACGAATCTTATCGGAATATAGCCCTAACCCGTGGTCGTAAAAAACCAGAGGATGTCTATGTAGTTCGCAGTGGACCAGACTTATCTCGTTTTAAACCCGTACAAATAGATCAATCTTATAAGCGTAAAAAGGAATATCTAGTAGCTTATTTAGGTGTTATGGGCGAACCAGAAGGCATAGACTATCTTCTCGAATCGATACGCTACATCATCTACGACCAAAATCGCCAAGACATTCACTTCATGTTGATTGGTAGTGGGCCGATGTTTGAGGAATTACAAAGTTTGGCTGAACAGCTTGAAATTAAAGAATTTGTAGAATTTACAGGACGTATTTCTGATGAAGAACTATTAGCGCGACTTTCAAGTTGCGATGTTTGTGTCAATCCTGACAAAAAAATGCCCTATAACGACAAATCTACTATGAACAAGATTATGGAGTATATGGCGATGGGAAAACCCATCGTTCAATTTGACCTTGTAGAAGGAAGACATTCAGCAGAGGGGGCTTCAGTCTATGCCAAAGGTAATGATTCTATTGATTTTGCGAGCAAAATTTTAGAACTTTTAGCAGACCCCGAACAAAGAGAAAAGATGGGAGCCATCGGAATTCAGCGAATGAAAGAGAAATTAGAGTGGCGTTATCAAATTCCTATTCTCTTGAAGGCCTATGGAAATGAAGACCAGTCCAAAATAGCTAGTAAAAATTCTAACGATCAGATCAAGATCATTATTTAAATATATAGCTTCATAGATACAAACATATTTTTGAAGCTATATATTATATTGTTCAAAATTTAAATCATATTTGGCGTTGGCAGTTCACAAACTAATTTACCGGAAAAAATTGCGATGAAAATCAGTATTTTTGGTCTTGGCTATGTAGGGATGGTAACAGCAGCTTGCTTTGCCAAAGATGGTCATCATGTAATCGGAGTAGATGTCAATAAAAATAAAGTTGACCTAATCAACCAAGGTGAATCGCCAATTATCGAACCAGGTTTAGAAGATTTACTCAAAAAAGGTGTTCAATCTGGTCAGATTAAAGCATCTGTTGACTCTGAAGTTGCCGTAATGGAGACAGAAATATCCCTGATCAGCGTTGGAACTCCGCCTATAGAACAGGGGCAACCAGATTTGAGTTATGTATTGGATGTTTGTAAAGAAATTGCGATCGCAGTAGAGAAAAAAGGAACATCTCATGTGGTTATGTTACGAAGTACTGTACCGCCAGGAACTCTCGAACATTGTCACAGTCTAATGCAAGAAGTGACCAAAAAGGATTTGATTAGTACAGCTTTTAATCCAGAGTTTTTAAGAGAAGGTACGGCAATCAAGGATTTTGATTATCCTCCCTACACTATTATTGGAACTGAATCTAAAGTTGCAGAACAAGCCTTACGCCAGCTATATCAAAAAGTTAAAGCACCAATTGTAGTGGTTGAGCCCGCCGTAGCCGAAATGATTAAATATGTTGCTAATACTTGGCACGCAACTAAAGTAAGCTTTGCTAATGAAATAGGTAGGGTTTCCAAAGCTTTTGGTATCGATGGACGAGAAGTAATGAATGTAATCGTGCAAGATGACAAGTTAAATATTTCATCTGTCTATATGCGCCCAGGGTTTGCTTACGGAGGATCTTGTTTACCCAAAGATTTAGGCGCATTACTTTATTATGCTCGCAGTAAGAATGTTTTTGCTCCGCTAATAAATGCAGTTCCAGCTACCAATAATCTACAAATAAATCTGGCTGTAGAGAAAATTTTAAAGACCAAAGTTAGAAATATTGCCATTTTAGGTTTAGCCTTTAAGCCCAATACTGATGATCTGAGAGAAAGCCCCTCAGTTTACTTGATTAAACGTTTATTGGGAGAGGGATGTCAGATCAAAATTTATGATCCCGCAGTTTACAAGGCTAATTTAATAGGTACTAATTTAAACTATATTCAACAAAATATACCTCATTTCCAAAACTTATTGGTTGGTAGTTTTGAAGAAGCTTTTACAGATACAGAGTTAGCTGTTGCTACTCACAACACTCCCAAAGTTTTTCAAGCACTTGAGCAAGCATCTCCTAAGATTAAAATTTTAGATTTAGTGGGAGTTTTTAGCGATCCTCCAAAAAATAGGGAGTATGAAGGTTTAGCTTGGTAAAACAATATCAAAATTTATATAAGATTTAATCAATTTTTGTTTTTAAAACTCTAGTTCAAGAAACAAATAAAAATATTTAGATCTAAAAAGATATCATTAGATAATGTGAAACTAAACAAAAAACTGAAGTGGCTAATTCTATTACTATTAGCAGTAATATCTTTCTGTTTGGCATATCAAAATAACCAAGTTAAATACACTGTTTATGATGGTTTAGATCGAGACAAAGCACTATATATTCAGGGAATGAAAAATGTTGTAATTAAAAACAGTACTTTCAAAAATATTAAAGGTAGTGATGGCATCGTTATTGAAAATTCTCATAACGTTCATCTTGAGAATGTGACAATTGAGGGAATTTACCAGGCTCATGCTGACTATAATCTAGATGGTATTGATATTGATAATAGTACGAATATTACAATTAAAAATTCTACTATTTCTGGAATTTATAGCCCTAACTTTACAGCAGGAATTAAAATAGAGGGAGCAAATACAGCTAACATTACCATTGATAACAATCATATTTATGATGTGTATGGAAATGGTATTGTCTCGGATGGTTGTTCTAGCTGTGCTACAACTGAAACTACTCATGATATGCCAGTTCCAGGCTTGAAAATAACCGATAATCTGATTCATGATACGGGAAAAACACCAACCCCAGTAGAAGCCGCCCCAATGCATGGAATGTATGTCAAAGCACAAGATGCTTATATTGCCAATAACACTGTATATAATGTTTTTGATGGTCAAGGCATCAGCATCAGAAGTACAGCAGTAGTTGTCAAAAATAAGGTTTGGGATACAAGAATGGCTGCTGTTGGATTTTCGCAAATGAAACCACCCGGTTCTTCAATGAAATCAGTTTTTGAAGATAACGAGTTGTATTTTACAGATAATAAACCTCCGGGACCTGAGTGGATACCGTTATTATTTATTAACTGGAATAAAAAATATCCTTTACGCTATGAAACTATAACTGTTCGCAACAATAAATTAGCTATGTGTACCGAACAATTAGATAGTCTTCCCATAGTCAAATTATATCCACTAGATAATTTAACTATTGTGAATAATGATTTAATTGACCAGCGAAAAAATCAAAGATTTTTTAGTTATATTGAAACTTCTTCTATTGAATATCAAGATATGAATTCTTTGAACAATTCTAGTTGCCCTAATCTTGGCTCAGTAGATTCAAATCTATAAATATGAGTTTAGTCTCAGCCTTTAAACACAGAAAATAACTCCGTCATTATTTCACTAATGCTATTGTCTTTCCTCGACGAGAACCTATTTGCATCCATTGATAGGCAACAATATTTAGTAAGATGCCAACCAAAAATAGTAACACCATTAAAACAATTTGATACCAAGCTATCGGATCGACTAACAAATCGGCGATCGCATGAGCGAAATTTAAAACTGTGTAAACTAGGGTTAAACCAAAATGGAATACTCGAAAGCGTTTAAACTCGCAGAAAGCGGTAGCCACAATAGCTAACATAGGTAAAACAAAAAATAGCAACATTCCCCACAAAATTGGTGCAATTTCCACCATAGTTGCTGCTTCTTGGTGATGGTGTCCCATAATTGCCACATCTATATCGTGAAATAAAGGCATCAAAGCTAATTGGGTATGAAATATTGTTCCGAAGAGAAACACCATCCACAGAGTAATAATCTGCTCCCGATAGTTTAGGGAATTTATGTTGGTCATTCTCAAATCTCCATCACTATAGTTATTTCACTTAACTTCTGTTGCTGAAGTTAGTCACTTAAACTTCGAGCGCATTCGCCAACTCATCAGTTTCCGCAGTTTTATTACCTTGAATAACTAAAACGGAGCAGGGTGCATGATGAATTACATAATTACTAACACTACCTAAAAGTATCTCCGATATATTTTTGTGACCTCGACGACCAATAACAATTAAATCTGCTCCCCATTCTTTAGCGCGATCGCCTATGCCCAAATTGCAATTAGCCACCCGACATTCATAATTACAGGGAATGTCATGTTGATTGGCTTTTATTGCCAGAGATTCTAGCCAACTTTGAGAATGCTCAATTTCTTTCTGTAAGTGTCGGCGACTCCAATCATGGTGTTTGCCTGAAACATCAACATCATATAAAGTCGCCACCCCAATCCAAGGAGATGCATCCTGCATCTGCCAGTCAATAAAATGTAATAGTAATAATTCACTAGTTTTGGCTTGTGCTAAGGATAAAGCAAAATCGAAAATCAGTGCTGCTTCTGGTGAGCGATCTAAAGCTACTAAAATCTTTTTATACATCTTAATTTCCTCTTTATGAAGTCAGGAGTCAGGATTTATGAAGTGATAATTGAAAAGACACTATAGCGTTTCTCGTATTAATGAGATACACCTTGGTGGAGTCAGGGAATAGGGGTTTTAAGGTTTTGGACTAAGTTTATATTTGTACCTCACTTATTTGAGAAACGCTATACAAGCAACTAACTATTAATTAAAACTGCACCATCCAATTCATCTACTTCTGTAGTTTTCGACCCCTGAACGACCAAAACTGAGCAGGGTGCATGATGAACCACATAATTACTAACACTACCCAAAAGGATCTCTGATATATTTTCATGACCTCGACGACCAATAACAATTAAATCTGCTTCCCATTCTTTGGCGCGATCGCCTATTCCTGAATTACAACTCCCTATCTGGCATTCATACTGGCAGGAAATGTCATGTTGATGGGCTTTTTCAGCGTACGATTTTAACCATGTTCCATTTTCTGCGACTTTTTGTTCTAGATATTTATGACTCCAGTTACCACAATCGTCTGGTAAATCCATGCCGTAAAAAAATTCTAGATCGGCTAAAGGGAATGATTTGACAACTTGCCAGTCAATAAAATGTAGTAGTAACATCTGACTTATTTTTGGTTTGGCAATAGACAAAGCATAATCAAAAACGGTCGACCCATCCGAAGAATCACTTAACGCTACTAAAATTTTGTCAAACATACCTTAGTCTCCTATCAGCCAGTATTGAAATTTACCTTGGAAATTATTCAGAAGTTAGGGTTGAGAATAATTAAGACGTTCAACTATTAACGGCTCATTACTAACTCAGGCTTCTGCTGCCGAATTGATTCCCCTGTTAACATTTCCACCACGTCCATACCGTTACTAATTACTCCCGGAACGCTAGGATAGCCAGCAGTTGCACCGACTAGAAATAGATTGGATAATTCGGTTTTATAACCCAAACGATTCAAGCCAATTTGTCGAGGAATTAGTTTCGCACCATACATATTTCCTTCCGGCTGTCCGAGATAATATTCGCTAGTGGTGGGCGTACCAAAGATTTTCATCCGAATATATTTATTGATATCAGGAATTAAATCGTGAACGCTAGCCATTATCCGCTGATATACAGCACGTTTTTGTATTTTGTAGGCTTTAGTATCCGATAGATGGAGTTTTCTAAAAGGCTCGTAAGGACATACTGTGGTAATTTCTAAAACATGATGACCTGTTGGTGCCATACCAGGCTCAGTAGATTTTAAGGTGGGACAGGATAAAAATATCCAAGGATGTTCTAAATTACCTTCCAACTGCTGTTGATAAGCTTGGTTGAGATCGCTATTGGGATAGTACCAGATATTCCAATTCCCAATACCGTAGGATTGAGGTTCAAACCGTGAATCTAAACCAAGATAAATGTTAAAAGCACTAGCCGAATATTCATAGTCCGTAAGACGACGATATTCTTGTCTGCTTAAAGCCGATGAATCATGCATTAATTTTACGGTCAGTTTAGGGTCAAGATCGCTAATATAGGCACGATCAGCTTGATAAGATTTTTCTCCTGCAGTAATACTTTGAACTCGATGATTCTCGACTTCAATATGCTGAACAGGAGTAGAGTATTTAACTACGCCTCCGCCTTCAGTAATCACAGAAACAATAGTGTCAACTAAGTGTTTAAAATGATGCTGAGGATAATAAGCTCCTTCAGAATAATCCCAAACCAAGGACGTATGGGTAATTAGAGCAATTTCTGAGGGAGGCAATCCATAATCTCCACTTTGTCCAGCCAATAATGCCTGTAGTTTGGGCGACAGTCCTGCATGGGCGTAGAGATCTTGTAACGTCCAGTTACGTCTGGTAAATAAGTGCCAGTATTTCGGCAAAGATAGCCAATCTGACCAATTGAGATCGAACCAGCGTACTTCGCTAGTAAACTGACGTATTTCTTGATGTAACTGTTTAATTTCGTCGCAATAGAGGTTGATTGCCTGGGTTTCTTCAGGAAAAGTAGCCAGCAGGCGATCGCGAAATTTCTCCCAGTCTAAAGGAATACGAAAATCAAGTTCTGGAGTAATAATCCTGTCAATACATTCTGGATCTAGAGAATTAAAGGGAACATCCCGATCAAGATAGTTCAAAAATTGATTTACCGCTCGTCCTGCACCACATTGATAGATATAGTGGACATCAGCACAAAAGCTATAGTCACCATAATCAAAAGTATGACAACATCCCCCTGGTAAATAATGCTGTTCTAGTACAGCGACTCGATATCCTTGGCGAGTCAAACAAGCAGCGGCAGAAAGTCCACCCAACCCAGCACCCAAAATTACATAATCATAACGACTCATTTTCTCTTCTCCTGCTAATACTAGATTAGTTAAAGATTTGGCAATTTCTTCTCCTTAATGGCAATGATCGTTTCTCACTGTGCCGTCCGGCATAATTGTCTGACAGAATTTGGCACCGCTTAAATCAGCATGGTTGAGATTGGCATCGGTTAGGTTCGCATGGCGTAAATTTGCCCATACCAAATGAGCATGGTTGAGATTGGCACCCCGCAAATTAGTTCCATTTAAATTGGCATGATTGAGAATTGCTCTGGTTAAGTCAGCATTTTCTAAATCGGCAGCGATCAAACTGGCTCGAAATAGCTGCGCTTGGTGTAAATTGGCATGATTAAGGATGGCATGATTCAAAAAAGCCCTTTGCAGGTGAGCTTTCTTCAAAATAGCTCGATAGAGATAAGCCTGGCTGAGATTAATATCTGCCAAGTGAGCTTTGTGTAGATCGGCCTTAAGTAAGTTTAATCGAGGAAAATTTCTTCTACCTGATTTATATTCTGCTATTAGTTGCTCAATTTCCATCATATCTAGCTTCCATAACTTGGGTTCCCCCATCATTGCCATTTTTGCCATTAGACTCAACCCCCTGTGGATTTACTAGGACCTTAGTTAACACTTGTTCTATGCGATCGCAAAAAACAAATTCTATTTGCTGACGTACATCTACTGGAACATCAACTAAATCTTTTTCGTTGTGTCGAGGTAGCAAAACTCGCTTAATCCCTGCGCGATGAGCAGCTAAAACTTTTTCCCGTACGCCACCAATGGGTAAGACTTCGCCACTAAGATTAATTTCTCCTGTCATAGCGGTATCGTTGCGAACCGGATTATCCATTAATAAAGAGGCGATCGCTGTTACCATAGTTATGCCAGCTGAAGGACCATCTTTGGGAATCGCGCCTGAAGGAACGTGAATGTGCAAGCCATTGGCTTTAAAGACATTTAGATCAATACCCAATGATCGCGATCGTGACCATACATAGGAACGGGCAATTTCAGCCGATTCCTGCATAACTTCTCCCAATTGACCGGTTAAGATTAAGTCTTTTCCTTGGGGTAAGAGTACGGCTTCGATAAATAAAATTTCCCCTCCCTGTAATGTCCAGGCTAGACCAGTAGCGACACCCAATTTACTTGCTGAACGTATTTTTGATTGAAGAAATTGTCTGGCACCTAGAAATTCTTCTAATTGTTCGGGATGAATTAGCTGGGAATGAGTTTTGCCTTGAGCATGGCAGACGGCAACTTTACGACACAGATTACCTAGTTGCTGTTCTAGTTTTCTTACTCCTGCTTCGTGAGTATAGTATTCGACAATCAATTTCAATGTCGATGAGGGAAGCTTCACCGCATCCTCTGGTAGTCCTGCTTTAGTAATTTGTCGAGGTAGAAGATATTGGTCCGCAATTTTCAGTTTTTCCTCTGGAGAATAACCAGACAATTCAATAATTTCTAGACGATCTAGTAGAGGTGCGGGAATATGAGACAGATCGTTAGCCGTGCCAATAAACAGCACTTGAGAAAGATCAAAATTTAAATCTAAGTAGAGATCTCGGAAACTATGATTTTGCTGAGGGTCGAGAATTTCTAATAATACCGAAGCCGGATCGCCACGATAATCCATCCCGACTTTATCTAATTCATCCAACATAATCACGGGATTTCTAACTTCGGCTCGATGAAGGGCTTGGACAATACGACCAGGCATCGCCCCAATATAGGTACGACGATGACCCCGTAGTTCAGCTTCATCCCTCAATCCACCTAAACTAATACGCTCGAATGGTCTGCCTAATGTCCGGGCGATCGACTGACCTAAACTAGTTTTACCCACACCTGGAGGTCCGGCAAAACAAATTACCGTACCTACGGTGTATGACTGGGGAGTTTTATTAGCTGATGGTGACACTAACTGCTGTTGAGTTAGTTTTTTCAGTTTAAAAGTAGCTAAATGTTCGATAATTCGTTCTTTGATTTTCTCCAAGCCATAATGATCTTCATCTAAAATAATTCGAGCATTATCTAAATCGAGATTATCTTCTACTTGCTGCCGCCAAGGCATTTCTAATAACCAGTCTAGATAGGTACGAATTACTCCTCCTTCAGCAGAAGCACTAGTAACTCTTTCTAAGCGGTCTAATTCCCGTTTAACTTGCTTTTCGACTATTTTTGGTAAATCTGCTGCTGCCAGACGCGATCGCAACTCGGCAATTTCTTGGGTATCTGAATCTGTATCCCCTAATTCTTCCTGAATTTTTTTGAGTTGCTGGCGTAAAAAGAATTCTTTCTGCTGCTGGTCGATCTCTTTTTTAGTTTCGCCTAAAATTTGTCCTTGTAGCTTTTGAACTTCAATTGCTTTTTGTAAATCTGTGAGGATTGGACGCAGCAATTTTTCGAGATTTTCCTCCTCTAACAATTCTTGGCTAGTAATAACGTCTTGTTCTAGCAATACAGAGGTTTGATAAGCTAACTGAGCTGGTTCGGTACTTTTGATTAAAACTCCTAAAAGTTCTTCAGGAAATCGTGGATTTATAGTTGCTGCTTCCGTCCAGAGAGACTTGATTGCTTGGGTTAAAGCCTCTAAAGTTTGTTCATCTGTACCTTTAGAGATCGCATCTTGTTGATTGACTGCTGGCAATCGTTTGTAGTTGACTTTATATGTAGGGCTAGTCTCAACTAATTCAACGATCTCAACTCGTTCTATACCTTCAATAATGAGTTGAATTGGACCTATAGGCAAACGACTCATCTTATGAATAACTGCTAGAGTTGCTACAGGATAAATTTCTTCAAGGCTTTCAACTTCTACGAATTTAGATTGAGTAGATTGAGGAGTCTCATCAATCTCTGATGTTTGGCGACTAGTTTCTAATTCTTCTATTCTTCGTCGAGCTTCAGGACGAATCGCAGTTACAACCAGTCGTTTAGTTTCCGTAAGCATAGCAGATTCCACCGCAGCAACAGAACGCGGTTTGCCGGCTACTACTGGTAAAGTAATTCCAGGTAACAGAACTACATTACGCAAAGGCAGCAAAATACTAGTTTCTAGTTTGTTTGGTCGGTTAAAAAATAGAGGAGCAGGATAGAGCATATAACCTCCTGCAACTGAAGATCAACACTTAATGACAATTTGTCAAATTTGCACAATCTGCTTTCTTAACTCCAAAATAGACAGAAAACTTGAGGATGTTGTGAGAAGTATTAAATTTTAGATTAATCTCTATCTGTATGATCGAATGCTAAGTTGAAAATTATTACTTCATTTTTTGCTTGTGCAACTACCACAAACTAAAGTCGGTAAATCTATCAAAACTACTTCTGGTTTTTCCCAAGGCTTTTTCTGGGAAGCTAGAACTAGAATCTTTTTCTGGTATATCTTGTTGACGTCCCTACTCGTAGGATTATCAATTCCCATTTTTACGAGATTAGTATTTATACAGGTAGACGAAAGGGTCAGAGAGGATCTCGGAGAAGAATTAGAATCGTTTCAAAAATTTGTGGACTCAGCAAATTCTTCAACAGAAATAACTCCCCAAGAAAAAGCTGCCGATATTTTTAATCAATTTTTACGCTACAAAGTACCTGCTGATAAGACTTTTCTCATAGGCACAATTAATGGTCAATTTTATCGTTCCAGTCCCATAGGACTACCTCAAGTTATTAATCGCGATTCTCAATTGCTTCACAGGTTGGCTCAGACTGAAAAACCTAATAGACAAGAAAATATAGTTAAAGATAAGCAATTTGGCGATTTGTTTTATAAATCTGAACCAATAGTTATTAATGGTCAAGTTGCTGGCGTTTTAATTGTGGTTCAAATAACTGATGGAGAACGGGAAGAAGTCCTGGCTGCGGTCAAGATTGTGATCCAAGTATTAGTTGTAGCTTTTATTTTAGGAGTAATTTTGGCTTGGGTAGCTGTAGGAAGAGTTTTAAAGCCCATACGTAATTTGATGAATACTGCTCGTTTAATTAGTGACAACGATCTCAGTCAGAGAATTCAAATACAAGGTCACGGCGAGATGGGAGAATTAGCCGCAACTTTTAATCGCATGATGGATCGTCTGGAGGCATCATTTATCACTCAACGAGAGTTTATTAATAATGCAGGTCATGAATTACGAACGCCGATTACAATTATTCGCGGTCACTTAGAATTACTTGAAGATGATCCTCAGGAAAGAGCAGAAACGATCGCCTTAGTTTTGGACGAACTCGATCGCATGACACGGTTTGTGGAAGATTTGATTCTGTTAACTAAAGTAGAAAAACAAGAGTTCCTGCAGCTAGAAACTATTGATGTTGAGAAGTTTACCGACGAACTCTATAGCAAAGCCCAAGCTCTTGCCGATCGCCATTGGCAATTGGAAACAAAAGGCAGCGGTACCCTGATCGCCGATCGCCAGAAAATTACCCAAGCAATAATGAATTTAGCAGTCAATGCCACTCAGCATACATCCGAAACCGACACCATTACCCTCGGTTCATCTTCATCTCAGGATCACGCTCACTTTTGGGTAAGTGATACGGGTACAGGGATTGCCCTGGCCGATCAAAAGCGGATTTTTCAGCGTTTTGCCCGTGCTGCCAATAGTCGTAGGAGTTCCAATGGCGCAGGATTGGGCTTATCTATTGTTCAGGCGATCGCTCAATCTCATAGAGGAAAGATTGAATTATATAGTCAGTTGGGAATGGGTTCTAGTTTTACCTTGACTGTGCCTTTAAAAACAGTATTAGCAGTTGACGAAAATACTGAATCATAACTAATTACTCCATTCCCACAAGATATTTTTATTGATTAGATAAAAAAAACTTTAAGCTCTGGGTATTGCTTTTTTCAATTATTGTTGTAGGATTTATATATAGACTTAAATCAATAATAAAAAAATTACAATAGATTTAAATCTATCAAATAATCAGCAAACTCAAGAAACTGTTTAATCTAATGACATACTGCATTCTGTTTCTCTTAGGACTAGCAATATTCAGGGTCTGTCTTAAAACGACAGAAGAAGTATATCGATTAGCTATAGCTGCTGCTGGTCTGATTATTTTGGCTTGGAGCTACTTTTCTAGCCCTTCCTTATTTCGATGGCTGATTGGAATCTTAATTTTGGGTGTTTACCAAATTTATATTTCTACAGTTGAGTCATCACTATGATTTTCGTGCCTATCATAGATTTTTGTATGTACCATAGATTTTGCTCTTTTGTCAATATTAAAAGCTTAAAACATAGTAAAATTCACTAAGATAACATTCCCAACTTTTTTCATGTCAATTACTAACAGGATTCACTTCAGGAACGTAAAAGGCGATATCTTCGGCGGGATCACTGCTGCAGTTATCGCCTTACCAATGGCTTTAACCTTCGGGGTTGCTTCTGGTGCAGGAGCTTCTGCGGGGTTATGGGGCGCGATTTTAGTCGGCTTTTTTGCCGCCCTGTTTGGAGGGACTCCTACTCTAATTTCCGAACCCACAGGTCCCATGACTGTTGTTATGACCGCAGTCATTGCCTCTCTTACAGCTGCTAATCCAGAAAATGGTTTAGCAATGGCATTTACCGTAGTTATGCTAGCAGGAGTTTTCCAAATAATTTTTGGAGTCCTGAAACTAGGTAAATATGTTACCTTGATGCCCTATACGGTTATTTCTGGCTTTATGTCAGGGATAGGGGTAATTCTAATTATCTTACAGACCGCGCCATTTTTGGGGCAAGCTAGTCCCAAAGGTGGCGTAATCGGTACAGTACAAAATTTGCCAACACTGATAGCAAATATTAATCCTCTTGAAACTATATTAGCTGCTTTAACTGTTGCGATTCTGCTGTTTTATCCTTCTAAATTAAAGAAATTTTTGCCTCCTCAGCTACTGGCATTAATTGTCGGAACTTTTATTGCCATATTTATATTTGGTGATGCCGATATCCGCCGTATTGGTGAGATAACTGTTGGTTTACCGAGTATACAGTTACCTACTTTTAGTGCTACCCAACTGCAAACAATGTTGGTTGACGCATTAGTTTTAGCTATGTTGGGTTGTATTGATGCTTTACTTACTTCACTAGTAGCTGATAGTTTAACTCGTACAGAACATAATTCCAACAAAGAATTAATCGGACAAGGTCTCGGTAATTTAGTTTCTGGTTTATTTGGTGGTATTGCTGGTGCTGGGGCAACTATGGGAACAGTGGTTAATATCCAGTCTGGGGGTCGAACTGCTGTATCTGGTCTAAGCCGTGCTTTAGTTCTATTAGTAGTAGTTTTGGGTTTAAGCCAGTATTTATCGGTAATTCCCAGTGCAGTTTTGGCTGGTATTGCGTTTAAGGTGGGTCTAGATATTGTTGATTGGGGTTTCCTCAAGCGCGCTCATAAAATTTCTCCCAAAGCAGCAGTCATTATGTATGGGGTAATTGCCCTGACAGTTTTTGTAGATTTGATTGTGGCTGTAGGCGTTGGAGTATTTGTTGCCAATATTCTGACTATCGAACGTCTTTCTAACCATCGTGCGGATAAAGTCAAAGCTGTTACTTATGATGATGAAGAGATTGAGCTGAATAGTGAAGAGAAAGGTTTATTAGAAAGAGCCAATGGTCGCGTACTCTTATTCTATCTCAGTGGCCCGATGATTTTTGGTGTAGCTAAAGCTATCTCTCGCGAACACAATTTAATCAATGATTATCAGGCGTTAGTTTTAGACTTATCTGAAGTGCCTATTCTAGGTGTTACATCCTCCTTGGCTCTAGAAAATGCCATTGAAGAGGCAGTAGAAAAAGGCCGCCAAGTATTTCTAGTAGGTGTTAGCGGACAAGCTGAAAAACGGTTAAGAAAGTTGGGGGTCATGGATATAGTCCCTAACCAAAATCTGCTCAGCGATCGTACTACCGCTCTTAGACAGGCAGTCAATTACGTTGACGAAAACGTTGGCGATTTCGAGCCCGGGACAATTCCTCCCCAGGCTATTGGCTAACTTGCCTGCCAGCTTCGATTAATTCGATTAATTAAGACAGTTCTTCTGATTAATCGAAGCCCCATTTTGATTTCAGTTTGATTCTAATTTGAATAATCCTTTTTTGAATAATCCTTTAACCGAGTAAATAATAACCATGATCCATTTAGCATCACTATTAAATAGTGGATTAGCTCCCGATCTTGTATTTTCCGACTTGTTGTTAGCAACTGAGCCCAGTTCCGAAACTGCGCCGATGGTATTAGCAGGAGTTTTATTAAGTCTCGTCTTTATCTATTTAGCAAGCAAACTAGGGGGAGAACTTTCTAAATTAGTCGATTTACCTCCTGTCTTGGGTGAATTAGTTGCCGGTGTAGTAGTCGGGGTTTCGGCATTACACTTATTGGTGTTTCCCGAAACAGGTGCAGTTGCTAGCGATTCAGTCGTTATGACTATTTTGCAACAGATTGCTGGTTTAAATCCTGAAAGCATTTCGGAAGTGTTTACTTCTCAAAGCGAGGTAATCTCGGTCTTAGCCGAACTGGGAGTAATTATCCTCTTATTTGAAATCGGTTTAGAATCGGATTTAAGAGAATTACAAAAAGTTGGTGTCCGAGCCGCGATCGTTGCCGTTGTCGGTGTAGTTGCTCCTTTTGTCGCTGGTACAGTAGGACTGGTATTAATCTTTAATATGCCAACTATTCCGGCGATATTTGCCGGGGCAGCATTAACTGCTACCAGTATTGGAATTACATCTAAGGTATTATCTGAGTTGGGACAGCTAAAATCTACAGAAGGTCAAATTATTGTTGGCGCAGCAGTTATTGACGACATTCTCGGAATTATTGTGTTAGCTGTAGTTGCTAGTTTAGCCAAAACTGGAGATGTGGATGTTCTCAACTTAGTTTACTTAATTATTAGTGCTACAGCTTTCTTATTGGGTTCGGTCTTTTTAGGTAAATTCTTTAATAAAAGCTTTGTGGCGATCGCCGAAAAATTGCAAACTAGAGGCAAACTAGTAATTCCTGCTTTGATCTTTGCTTTCTCAATGGCATTTTTAGCTAATGCGATTCATCTTGAAGCAATTTTAGGTGCTTTTGCTGCTGGTTTAGTCTTGGATGAAACTGACAAACGTAAAGAATTAGACCAACAGGTTATTCCTATTGCTGACATTTTAGTTCCTATCTTCTTTGTCTCTGTAGGTGCGAGAGTCGATCTCAGCGTTTTGAATCCAACTAGTGCTGATAATCGTCAAGGATTAGTGATCGCAGCTTTCTTAATTGTGGTAGCTATTATCGGCAAAATTATTACTGGTTGGGCAATTTTTGGTCAAGAGAAAATCAATCGTTTAGCCATTGGCATTGGTATGATTCCTCGGGGTGAAGTCGGTTTAGTCTTCGCTGGTATTGGTGCAGCTAGTGGTGTTTTGGATAAACCTCTACAAGCAGCAATTATTATCATGGTAATTCTAACTACTTTTATCGCTCCTCCTCTGTTACGTTTTGCTTTTAAAGCGGAAGAACAATTAGTAGAACAACCAGTAACCAGTGAGTAGAACAACCAGTAATCAGTAATCAGTAATTAGAATACAATGCATTATTTATCGTCAGATAAAAATACTTTAGTTTGGTTTTTTTTCACTGCTTATACATTAACTGCCCTGTTGATAATTCCCAATGTGAACAATTCCAATGTTAAAGCTTTATCTGTGGATACTCCCAATGAACCAGAATTGCAATTCGTGAGCCAACTTATGTTACGTATTGCTTTGATTTTACCCCTCCTAATTTTAATCAACAACAATATTTAATAGTCATCAATAATCGTTAAAGTGATTAATTTTTGGCAATTAATAGTTAGCGATTATTGATCTTGATAGCTAAACATTAACCACCAGACTAATTTCAATGTTAGAAGCTTTTGTTTTAATCACCATGTTGTGCGGGTTTTTAGGAATTATCTTGAAGAAAAATCTAGTGATGAAAATAATCTCGATGGACATCATGAGCACTGGGGTGATTGCTTATTACGTACTAGTGGCATCACGGGATGGTTTATTCACACCAATTATTGCCGACACCAAGGATGTAGCCTATGCCGATCCTGTTCCCCAAGCCGTTATCTTAACAGCGATTGTAATTGGCTTTTCCATTCAGGCTTTGATGCTGGTGTGTGTCATGAAGTTAGCAAGAGATAATCCCACTTTAGAAACTAGCGTGATCGAAGACAATAATACGCCATGACCAATACTCTAATTGCCCAGAGCACGCCGGTTTTATCAATTATCTGGATTGCTCTACCATTTTTTATTGGGTTCGTGATTTATCTACTGCCCAAATTTGCTCGTTGGCTAGCAGTAGTAATAGCATTACTTTCGGCTAGCTATGCCTTACAGATATTTTTAACGGGTTCGCCAGATGGACAGTTAATTCAGCTATTAGATAATTTCGGCGTTACTTTAATTGTCGATCAATTGAGTGGCTTCTTTATTTTAACTAACGCCCTGGTAACAATCGCAGTTATTCTTTACTGTTGGCAAACTAATAAAAAAGCTTTTTTTTATATGCAGATCGTTATTCTGCACGGTAGTGTCAATGCTGCTTTTATCTGTGCCGATTTTATTAGTTTGTACGTAGCATTAGAGGTTATCAGTATTGCTGCTTTTTTGCTGATTGCTTATCCGCGCACAGACAAATCGATTTGGGTAGGATTGCGCTATCTCTTTGTCAGCAATACAGCGATGTTATTTTATCTGGTGGGGGCAATACTAGTATATAAAGCCAATAATTCCTTTCAATTTGACGGTTTGATCAATTCTCCCCCAGAAGCGATCGCCCTAATTTTTTTAGGATTATTGGCTAAGGGAGGAACTTTTGTATCGGGTCTATGGTTGCCCTTAACCCATTCAGAATCAGAAACTCCGGTATCAGCAATGCTTTCAGGAGTGGTGGTTAAAGCTGGAGTATTTCCTCTAGTACGTTGTGCGTTGATGATGGAAGAAATTGAGCCGGTTGTGAAAATCTTTGGTGTTGGCACAGCACTCTTAGGAGTAGGCTATGCTATATTTGCAGCGGACACTAAGCGTACTCTGGCATTTAGCACCGTTTCTCAATTAGGTTT
This sequence comes from Pleurocapsa sp. PCC 7319, assembly GCF_000332195.1. Classification (NCBI taxonomy): domain Bacteria; kingdom Bacillati; phylum Cyanobacteriota; class Cyanophyceae; order Pleurocapsales; family Pleurocapsaceae; genus Pleurocapsa; species Pleurocapsa sp. PCC 7319. The sequence goes on along the minus strand of NZ_KB235919.1, from coordinate 114,272 downwards.
TGTCCTTGCCGCGCCAGTGGCAGCTGGTTTTTATGCCCTCACCCATGGCTTAGTCAAATCCGTACTGTTTTTAATTGCAGGTTTCCTACCAAGTCGCAATTTTCAAGAATTAAAAGAACAGGGAATTGATCCTAAAATTTGGCTCCCTTTAATTATTGCTAGTTTTTCGATTTCTGGTTTTCCTTTACTGTCTGGCTTTGGGTCAAAGGTATTAACCACCAAAAACCTTTTACCTTGGCAAGTTATGGCGATGAACGTTGCCGCCGTAGGTACAGCAATAACTTTTGCTAAATTCGTCTTTTTACCCCGCTCAAAACCTGTATTATCTCATGATGACAGGGTTAAAACTGGTGAGGAAACTAAGAAACTGGGAAGCGGAGGGAAGAAAATTCCTTCTGGGCTTTGGCGAGCAATAGTTATTCTACTCGGTGGATTAATTGTAGCCAATGGTATTTATTACGAAGCTTATACCGTTGCTAATATTACCAAATCGTTAGTAATTATCGCTATCGGCTGGTTGGCACATCTGTTAATTTTCCAAAAGCTAATGCTCAAATTACCTCGCGCAGTCGAAAAATTTGAGCATTTAATTGGGGTTATGAGCTTAATGTTAATTTTAGTCTTCTGGATGGTGCGTATATGATTGGATATTTTAATTTACTTTTAAAAATTAAGTATAAATTAAGAATGTTATTGCCCAAGGATAAAGATAACTTAAGGCGAAAAACTAGGCTAATTTTTCCCTTAAGATACAACGCGAACGTAGAAAACAATATGGTATGACCAATAATCTTACAATTACTTGGATCGCATCGTCATTTTTTATTGGGTTTGTTATTTATTTATTACCTAAACTCTCTCGAACTCTATCACTGGGATTAGCATTGCTTTCGGCTGGCTACTCTGTGCAGATATTTTTAATGGCTTCGCCTTTAGATGTACAGTTAATTCAGCTATTAGATAATTTCGGCGTTACTTTAATTGTCGATCAATTGAGTGGCTTCTTTATTTTAACTAATGCTCTAGTAACAATCGCAGTTATTCTTTACTGTTGGCAAACTAATAAAAAAGCTTTTTTTTATATGCAGATCGTTATTCTGCATGGTAGCGTTAATGCTACTTTTATCTGTGCCGATTTTATTAGTTTGTACGTAGCATTAGAAGTTATCAGTATTGCCTCATTTCTGCTGATTGCTTATCCTCGTTCAGACAGATCGATTTGGGTAGGATTGCGTTATCTCTTTGTCAGTAATACAGCAATGTTGTTTTATCTGGTGGGGGCAGTACTGGTATATCAAGCCAATAATTCCTTTCAATTTACAGGTTTACTCGATTCTCCTCCAGAGGCGATCGCCCTAATTTTTTTGGGGTTATTGGCTAAGGGAGGAATTTTTGTATCGGGCTTGTGGTTGCCCTTAACCCATTCAGAATCAGAAACTCCAGTATCGGCGATGCTTTCGGGGGTGGTGGTCAAAGCGGGTGTCTTCCCTTTGGTGCGCTGTGCGCTGATGTTAGAAGAAATCGATCCAATTGTAAGGTTTTTTGGTGTTAGTACAGCCCTTTTAGGTGTGGGCTATGCCGTCTTTGAAAAAGACACGAAGCGAATGTTAGCATTTCACACAATTTCTCAGTTGGGTTTTGTCCTAGCTGCGCCAATAGTAGCTGGATTTTATGCCCTCACTCACGGCTTAGTTAAGTCTGCTCTATTTTTGATTGCTGGTATTTTACCCAGCCGAAACTTTAAAGAATTACAGTATAAGCCTATTGATACTCCAATCTGGATTGCTTTAGTTATTGCTAGTTTTTCGATCTCTGGTTTTCCTCTACTATCCGGTTTTGGAGCCAAAGTCTTAACTACCAAAAATCTCTTACCCTGGCAAGCTATTGCTATGAATATTGCTGCATTGGGAACAGCAATTTCCTTTGCTAAATTTATTTTCTTACCTCACAAGAAATTGGTATTACGCCATGATAACCAGTTTAAGGCTGATAGTAATACAGCTGGAGAAATTGACGGTCAAAAAAAAATTCAGTCTGGTTTTTGGTGGGCAATGGTAATCCTACTTGGTGGATTAATTGGAGCCAATATTTTTTACTACGAAGCCTACACTTTGGAAAATATTGTCAAGCCACTGGTAACTATTGCTATTGGATGGCTAACATATCTCCTAATTTTTAAGAAATTGGTAATTAAATTACCCCGAGCAAGTGAAAAATTCGATCATCTCATAGGAATTATGAGCTTAATTTTAATTTTACTCTTCTGGATAATATGGGCACGATCACAATACTCAATATAATACTCCGACTAACAATTTGGTTTTTACTCACTGCCGATTTCGGTTTAGCCAATATTATCATTGGTGTAGCGATCGCCTTCTTGTTACCTCATGGTTCGATATCCCCAGGGAAGTTAAAAGATTGGCTACGGGTGTTGTGGGAAATTATGGTAGCGATTCCTCAAGCCTATTTTGAAGCGATTCAAATCATACTACGTCCCCACAATGAAGAAGAGATTGTCAGAGAAAAAGTTAAACCAAGACGTACGCCAGGACTAATATTTCTGGATATATTTTTGATTACCTTTACACCTAAAACTATTGTTACTAAATACGATGAACAAGGTTGGTACGAAGTACATTTGGTGAGACGTAAGAAAAAGAAAATTAAGCAAAAATTATAAAAAATGGACTCAATTTTAATAGCCATGATTTTGGCTTTACTGATACCAATTTACGAAGCTTGGCAAGACAATGATATCTGGCAAAAAATGCTTGCATTTGCCAGTATTGCGACTAAAACCTCAATTATGATGCTGTTTGTCTCAGTTTTAAGAGATGATTGGTCGATTGGAGTAGTTGCAGTCATTATTCTCAGTGTAGGTGAAGCGGGATTGATGTTACTAGCACATTTAATTAAGCAATTGAACGAAGCATGATTGATATCTTAAGTTACAGCCTAATAGTTATCGGCATTATTTTCTGGTTTTGGGGCACATTCCCTCTGATAGGAAACAGATCGGTTTTATTTAAACTCCATAGTCTTTCAGTAGCCGATACCCTGGGCTCAATGACTATAGTGGTGGGTTTACTACTTAAGATACCTCGTGAATGGCCATTGTTACTGTTAGCAATTATTACCTTAGCAATTTGGAATACAGTCTTAGGTTATGTCTTAGCATACTGTTCTAGTGATAAGGGATAAATCAGACTAACATTTTTTTTTAATATCTAACTTTAAATTGAAAATTTGTAGATATGATTGATAACTATGTTTACGTCATTGTCGCTCTACTACCTCTAGCTGCATTGATGTTGTTGTTTCAAGTTAATCCCTATCATGCGCTAGTTATTAGAGCAATTTTAGGAGCAGTAGCAGCATTAGTTTATGCAGTTTTAGGTGCTTCAGATGTAGCTTTAACCGAAGCTTTGGTAGGGACGATGTTAGTAGTGACTCTTTATGTGATAGCAGTTCGCTCTTCTCTGGTGATGCGTCTGGGAATACTTAAAGATTTGACTATAGAAAAAGAAAGTTATTTTGCAGAAATAATAACTAATCTCAGGAAAGTTGTTAATAAGTATCATTTAAGACTTGAATTAGTTGAATATCCTAATTCACAAGCCTTGGAAAAGGCATTAATGACCAAGGAAGTTCACGCTACCTGTAATAAACGACAACAGGTAAAACCAGATGACGAGCAAATTTACGATACTGCCATTAGAGTTCGTCGTCTTTTTGAGATTCTGCAAACTGAGCTAACTTTTCCAGAGACAACCTTGACCTATGTAACTGTATCTAACGTGGAGGATAAACATTAATGAAGTGGGTTTATATTGCAGCAGGGATAGCATTATTTTTCAAAATGCTAGCTATGCCTAATCCTGTAGCAGAATGGTCAGAAATTTCCATTGTGGAATCAGTAGTAAAAGATAGTGGTGTATCTAATGCAGTTTCTGGGATAATTTTTCGGAATCGGCTCTATGACACGATTTTTGAAGTGGTAGTATTTACGATCGCGATTTTGGGTGTAGGTTTTCTGCTGGCAAATGAAAAACCAACTGAAAAAGTATATCAATTTAGCGATCGCCCCTCGATTGTATTAGCCTGCCTGGGGGCAACCATTGCCGCGATCGTCAGTATTGAATTAGCAATTAGAGGTCATCTCAGTCCTGGTGGCGGCTTTGCGGCAGGGGTGGCTGGAGGAACAGCGATTGGTTTGATTGCCATTACTTCCTCATCTCAATGGATGGAAGCTGTATATCATAAGTGGCAAGCAGCTACTTGGGAAAAAATTTCAGTTCTAGTATTTATTCTTCTGGCCGCATTAACTTTAATGGGATGGGAATTACCTCCAGGAGAATTAGGTGCGCTGGTTAGTGGAGGGGTAATTCCTTTACTGAATATTCTAGTAGCGATAAAAGTCGCATTAGGTTCGTGGACAGTTATTTTGCTGTTTATTCGTTATCGAGGGCTATTATGACAACATAAGTTCCGAGTTGGAAGATATGATTTTTTGAACGAAATAATTTGAACGAAACAAAAAGTAATTCAGTAGAGTAACCATTCTAAATTAATTCCAAAGCGATTATCATTATCTTCCTCAGAATTCTGTAATTCGAAATCGCTAGCCAAACGTAAGTGAGAAGAAACTGCATAACCAACGGAAACAGAAGTTATGCCTACTTCTTCATTTGCTCCTGGAGAAATAAAACTTTGAGAGAATGAAATATCTCCTCCTCCAGTACGGGAAAAAGATAGCATCAAGCGTAGTCCTAAGTGTACTCCATCGGTAGAAAAATTATTGCTTTGTACGTATCGATATCCTATCAAAGGAGCAAAATTAACATAGTTCCCTAAAGGCAATAAGAAATAGTGTAAATCTGCCCCAGCAGCATTGCGATCGCCATTAATTCCTATTTGATAATCTGCACTAAAAGTTAAACCAGTACGTTTGATAAAAATATCTTCCACTCCGATATTAAAACCAGTTGCATCATCAGTAGAAGGAAACCAATTAAAACCTAAACGCAAACGAGTCAGAAAAGCAGGATCATAACGAATTTCTTCCCTTATATTAGGTACTTCTTGAAGCCACTTTTGTAATACAGGGCTGTCTTCAATCACTTTTTGAGGAATATCAATTTCGTTAAATAGAATATTATTCTGCTCAGTTTTATCTGGTGTTGCCTCTTGAGCAATAGCAGATGAGATTGAAAGTACAGAAAAGCATAACTTACCCAGTAACACGAGTACTAATAATCTGTAGTTGAATTTTCGCCACCTTAAAAATAGCACTGTCTCAAGTATCATAACGAAATTGATCAAAAACGCTCACCAATATTAAAGTGAAAGGCACTTCCTCCATCATCATTGAGAGCAAATTCTAGTCTTACAGTGCCATAACGAGTCAAAACCCTTAAACCCAAACCATAACCGAAAGCACTACCTGGTTTATCTCTGACTTCGGCTGGTCTGCCTTTAACACTATCTGCTGAATCGAGATCTGTTCCATAGTCTACAAATAAAGTGCCTCCTACATCAAATTTGTTACTAAAAGCATCAAACTTAAACATCGGAAAGCGGTATTCTGCTGTAGCTTGCACAAAACTTCTTCCAGTACCCACTTCACCACCAGTAAAGCCCCGCACCGAACTAGAACCGCCCAAGCTAAATCCTTCGTAGGGAGGCAAATCCCCAATCACTGTTCCTCCTTGAAAATTTAAAACTAAAGTCCGATCTCCTTCAGTAAAACCAAATAAGTTTAAAGGTAAAAACTGAGTATAGTTAGCAGTCAGACGGTTGTATAAAATACTGGCATCACCGATCGGAATTGACTGATCCATACCAAACAGTAACCGATATCCCAGTGTAGGATTAGAGGTACTATTACGTCGATCTAAAACACTGGCAAAGTTAATAGTTAATAAATCATCTCGACCATTATCACTAAAAGTTAGTTGATTGCCATTTTCATCTACTGGCTCTAATGAATCAGAAAATATACCATCTCGAGCAGAAACTTTTTGATAAGATACCCCTAATGCACCTTCAAAATCTTCACTGAAAGGGAAAAAATATTCTACACCTCCACCAAATCTCTCAATCCAAGGATCGCCCTCACCATCTGGTAAATTTAATTCAGTATCTCCGTTTTCAAATTCTGGTTCTACAGTTTGGCGATTAAATATATTCACTGCATAACCGCGATCGTGGCGCCAAAAATCTCGATATTCTAAGTCTAAACCTAAAGTGTCTGCGCCCCCTTCAACACCCAAAGATATTGTTTTGTTTGTACCACCTAAATTAAGTAAACCCAAACGGACTCCACCAGATATTCCATTAGCTCGATGGGACTGAGGAATAACTGTTACTGTTCTGGCAGCCCCTTGTAAGGCTGTTGGCGGAGGTAAAGTCAAACCAAATCTCAAGAAGAAAGGATTACTTTCTTCTACTGTCACTACCATGACTACATTATTGTTTGTCGTTGATGGTTTGAGGTCAAGAGTACCACGCTTAATAATGAACAAATCGTTGACTCTATCTAAACCTTTCTGTGCCAACTCAGGATCGTAAACGTCTCCTGGTTTGAGTTCAAACTCTTGGATAATAATATTTGGTTTAGTTTTTCCAGTTACTGGTTGATTGTTGCGATCGACAAAGTTAACTTGAATTTCGTCAATAGTTTGTTCATTACCGAGGGGTATAGTATCAGGGTCGTCGCTATTTAGATTTTGATTAAATACTTGAGCAAGTTTTGCTTGTTGCTCTGATATGGCAGCTATAGGTATTTTTTGTCCCCAGCTGGCTGTTGCTAAAGCTAGATAAATAGAAATCAAACTAAAACCAAAAGTGGAATAACGTTGAGAGGTTAAAAACTGACATAATTTTAGGATTAAATTACTACTCATATTCCTAGGATTTAGTGTTTAAGACTCAAAATAAATTTATGCTCAATATTACTTGCTATTCGCCAGTTGTGAATACAAACCAGCTTATTTGTTAATATTCTCAGCTATTTATTTAGAAACTAGCCAAATTTCTCCCTCTTAGCTGATTCAGTTTAGCTCTATGGCGACAAGTTCTTGTTTCTCCTTCTCTTCTAAATTGGCTTGGTCAGCAGAATTGTAGTTCTTGGCAGTTGACTATAGTTTCCTCTCCTTGTTTATTGATAATCTTAGCGACTATTCCAGTAGTTGCTTTGACGATCCATTGTTCTTTATTCCTCAGCCATTTAACTATCGTTCCCGGTTGAATTGAATAGGGGGAAGCTAATTGTTTTTTTGCTTTACTAGAGTCAGTATCAGGGGATAAAGAATTATCTTTCCCGATAGTGGACACCGAAAGTAAATTGGAATTACTGGAGGTAGTTGAAGAATTATTTGTTAGTTTGGCTGGCATTAGAGTTTGATCTCGCTGAAGCCAGGATGCAAAAATTCTTTCCCTACTATCATCAGGCGGTTTAAAGACATATACTCGTTCTCTTGTTTTTCTGGAACCAAGACGACCGATGTAAGTAAGTTTAAGACCTAAAAGACTGAGTAGTTTCTGAGCAATTTTAATTGGTGTGTCTGATTTAACTATTGTCAAACCGAGAAATGTCTTTAATTCTCTCTGATTCGATAATGCTAATTCAGCTATTAATTGTAAATTGGGATCGCTACCTCGATGTTTAACTCCAGGTTTAAGTAAACCAGTAATTAAAGTTTCTAATAGTCTTAAGGGAGTCGATAGTAAACTGCGATTGAAATCTGGTAGCCAGAGACGATTCTTAGTGTTGGCAGCGATCGCTCGAAGTTGTCGTGAATCCCGTTGGATTAGATAAGGTCTACCGACGGTAAGATAATAATGAAAAAGTATTTTGGAATACCAACCTTGATCGTCTTGAGTGACCAATTCTGTGGTAATGGGAATGTCTTCGCCATATCTTCTAACTAAGTTGCCTTTACGTTCAGTCCATCTTTCTGGTTTAGTTTTGGCGCGTTTATCTTTTAATTTTTGATATTCTGCATCTGTGGGATTGGGCGAATTTGCTATCTGACCACATTCAACTTGATATTTGGTGTTGGCTACCTGTTTTAGTTGTGCTTCTATATCTGATGCAGAATTTAGTATGTCTGCTTGAGGATCGGGGGGAGTAGTGACTAGATGTCCTTCTCTAATTAATCCTTCAATAATAGATCTACGATAGTTTTGCATGGTGAGATTGATATAGCACCCTCTTCTTGCCCAAGTATTTAGCGATTCTGGTTGGAAATTAGAATTGAGATCGAGATCGCATAAGGAAGCATCAGCAGCCTGTAAGAAGCGAATATTAGTACTCGCTTTGTTCTTAGTGCTAGCAATCAAAGCTTTTTTGACTGCACTTCCATTACCAACCATACATTTATGAAAACCTCTTTTAGCAGCCCAAAGATAACGAGGAACAGGGGAACGGTTACGGGCTAGTACTTGACGAATCGAATCGGCTGTCTGTACTCCTTGGGCGATCGCCCAGACGGAAGTAAAGTGGGGTATAGTAGTTACTTTTCCTAGAGATGTGATAATGCCTTGTAATAAAAGCTTAAATGCTAGGGGAATTTGAGTATAGGGAGTAATCTGTCGTTTACATTCAATACTGACTCCGGTTTCAATTGATGGAGAGGCGATCGCAATATCGTAAAGCGGTAATATTTCATTGAGATGAGCAATGCAACCATAAGCACTATGATGAGGATCGGCTACTGTCTCGGAATCGATACGCAAAATTTTCTTATGGGGAAATTCTAGCTGCAAATAAGATTCTAAATTTTGAGTACCCCATTTCGATTGTAGTTTTTGAGCTGAACAACTAATAAATGGTTTGCCACCAGCTTGAATATGACTAACCAAATCACGAACTAAATGAGCGGGATTTTTCTCTTCGTAGTTATAAATTGTCCAGCGTTGCTCTTCTGGAGGCTGCCAATCGTTTACAACCACAAAGGGTTCGACATGAAAACCAGCAAGGGAAACAATGTAGTCAATCGCGACATTTGATAAATCTGCATCAGCTAAATAGACTTTTCCCTCTCCAGAAAGATTATTTTGAATTAGGGTTTTAAACTGGGATAAAATCTCAACTCGCTCTTGAGTACAGGTTGCTGAATTGAGTAAATGCCAAATAACTTGTTCCGCTTCATCAATAATTACTATTCCATCTTCCCAGTTATTGGCATCAAATCTAGCACCAGAATTAGGATGTAAGGAGTCAATGCACAGTCCATAACCCAGTACAGTACCGTATTCAACTGTCTTTATTTCGGTCAGGTAGGGCAATCCTACTCTTTGACATAGTGCTTCACCAAGTTGAATGCGGTGAGTTAATAGCAAAACCCATTTTCCCTCTCTAGTGGCTTGATTGACAATTTGTTCGAGTAAATGAGTTTTCCCTGTACCTTTGGGGGATTTTAGGCATATAAGTTGGGCATCATCGGGAATTTTTAAGGTTGATTCAGAGGCTGCTGATAAAACATTATCTGTTGGGATAGATACTTGATTCTGGTCAGTGTCTTTTTGATTATCTTCTAGTTGAGTGCACTTGGTCTGAGAGGGAACAGGGAATAAGGAACGGGGAACAGATCTTTCTTTTTTTGAATTAGCTAGAGAACCTAAGTAGCGTTGATTGAGATTTATGTTAATTGGATAGGTAAGTTGCACTTGAGTTTGAACTAACCAGGTTTCTAAAGTTAGTGCGTTATTGTAAGCGTGATGGAATGCTTCTGAACCATGAGTAACAATTAGGTCATCAACTCCCTTGGCTGGTTCTAACCAACTAATCACTTTTACCTGAGCTTCAGCTCTGACTAAGAGTTTTCCTGTTTTGGCGATCGCTTTATTGACATTAGCAATAGTATTAGCTTTGGTATCCCGATCAAAAGCAAAATAAATTGTCCGTCCAGGTTGAGCAAAGACTTCAAGTTGCGGTATGAGTTTAGCCAAACCAGTTTTGCGTCCAAATTCATCTTTTGGTTGACGATAACCATTGAAGACACCAGGAAGAGCGATCGCAGCATAGCCTTGACTCAACAAAGCAGCAGCTTTTTTGGCTCCTTCGGTAATAACTAGGGGAATTTCAGGATGGTTTACTACCCATTCCCAAAAAGATATTGGTTCATTTCTGTCCCGCAGTTTAAAAGCTAGAGCAGAGAAAAATAGTTTTACATTATTTTGTTCGGCGATTTTGAGCCATATATATTGAGAAACTTTGAGCGCAATTATTCCCGTCGGGTGTTTTGGCGGAGCTTCATATTTAATAATCTTGCCCTTATCTGCCGATAGTCGAGGCTGAAGTGGTTTAAACTGCCCCCAGAGATCGTCTTGATAATTGTTGAGAACATTAACTCCCGAGACCCACCAACCTCCTTGCTCAACATGTCGATAACGCTTGAGTACACTATAGCTAACTGCACCTGTATTAATTCTGCTCAGGCGATCAGATATAAACAAACGATCTAATGCTGTATTTCCTGCTAAATGAAAAAAGTTGAGCTTGATTAGATCCGGATGAATACCACTGCCTAGATTAAGTTCTTGATATTGAGCAGAAGTTAATTGATTGGGTAGTAGAGTATTATCATTTAGTTTTGCTGAATTATAATTGCTTCGTATTTGAGATTGGTTAGGAGATAAAGTTGGTTGCTGGGTCATTAGATTAAAGACTTTCAAATTTTGTTTGAAGCCTTAATCCCATGTTGAATAAGCACTACAAAGCCCACAAATGCTAAATTTAATTAAAAATTTTGGCATTTTGCTTTCAATCTCAAAAGATTAACGGTAGAATAATAACTATGTTTGGATAATTATCATTTTTTGCCGTTTCCCCTGCCAGGGAAATGACAATGGTTTGTAGGTGGGGCTTAGATTTGTGTTTATATTCATCGCATGGAATCTAGGCTCTATTTTTATGTGCAAATTTAAAATGGAGCTGATAAGTTACTGAATTATTTTTTTACAGTGGCTTTACTGGATTACTAAACTTTTTTGGTCTCTACTCAATCTCCCTCTGTTTTTCTTTAGTTCTCTCGCAGCTTAACATTGGTAAAAATACTAATTCAATAGTATAAAGTTACTAATACGCGAGCTTCACAGGTAAAACTGTACGCGAGCTTCACAGGTAGAAGAAAAAAAAATACGCGAGCTTCACAGGTAAAACTATACGCGAGCTTCACAGGTGAAATCTCACAAGGTACTGTTATGATTGGTTTTTTAATTTTGAAAAGCCAAAAAAAATACGCGAGCTTCACAGGTAAAACTGTACGCGAGCTTCACAGGTAGAAGAAAAAAAAATACGCGAGCTTCACAGGTAAAATCGTACGCGAGCTTCACAGGTAAAGTTTAAGTTATGTAAACTTTAGAGACTGCTACTGTTTCTGAATCAAGAGAATTTAAGGTTAATATTTTTATAGAAGATATTTATAGATATGACATTAAAGTAGTGAGTGAAAGAGAAGCTAACGAATTTTTTTCGGTGGATGGGCAGCTATTGATGGTATTACCTAGAGCCTCAGCATCCCTCAGAAATCCTGATGTACGATTGCCAATTCTCAGGAAAGATAAAAGCAGTTATTATCTGGAGATGCAGGTTGATGCCGATCCTGAAGATGACCGAGAGTTAGCAGTTACTCGACGTGTTGCCCTAAATGAGCTTTCTCAAGCTGAATGGAGCGAATTAGAGGCTCAATATAATGATTTAGACTTAAGTGTTTGTAACGATATAGGGATCAATAAAGCTTTAGAAAAAATCAGTGACTGTCGAATTCAGCGTTTGTTTTTAGCTCTGCTGACTTTCTTGAATCCGAGACAAGTAAGTATCATTCTCTATTTATATCGAGAAGCAGCTGGTCAGGGTAATGGTCCTTTGATATCCTTTCGTTCTAATGATTTGCTAGAGAGTTTAGGATACTCTAAAACCAAAGATGGTGGATTTACTGCCCGTGTGCGATCGCAACTAAACCAAGATTTGGTAGCTTTGCATCGTACAGAATTAGTCTTTGCTCGTTCCTTGCAAAAGGGAGAGCAAGTGGGTGCTAAAGTTACTGTCAAAAGTATTCTTCGCATTCGAGATTACGAAATTGACAAGGTTCCCCGTAATTTTGATTTAGCTAAGGCGGCAGACTATACCTACGAACTAGCTGATGCCTACACTGTTGCGCTTGAGTTTTTTGAAGGTTCGTCAAGACCAGATCATGATGTGCTTTTTTCGAGCACTATTGATATTAAAGAAAGGTCAGGAGGCAATGCTAAACGCGACTATAAATCTAAGCTACTGATTTATTTAGCCAGCAGAATGAAGTGGGATCGATTAAGGGATGGTCAGTATCTATTAATATCTAAGAATTGTTTACTTAAAAATCTCGATCTTTTAGGTAGTAATAAGTCTCGTAACAACAAAATTTTATGGCGTACTATCGAACAACTTAACCAAGATGATTATATTCACGAAGCACAAGAGTTGGCAGGAAAACGCAATCGCACTAAAATTCAGTTTCAGATCAATCCTCAAAAGATTAAATGTATAAATATTGATTAATTAATTTTTTCATAAAAAGTTGACCAAGACAGAATCAATAGTAACCATGAGGTACTGAAACTGCGAAGAACCAGTAAAAAATGATATTCAATTGTTTCTGTGTAGTTTTTCAAGGGTAGAGGAAATTTTAGTATATTGTTAAGCTAGTTTACGCAGAAGCTGCTAGCAGATAGCAGATAGCTTGTATGAGCAAAATGAGTTTTCAAATATGTTTTTTTGAAAAAAAGAAGCTAAATAGTGGCGAATTTTCTGTTTTAGGTCTTCAATAAAATAGGGTTTACTTAGATAATCATCGCAACCAGCCTCAAAAGCTCTATCTATTTCTTGCTTTCTAGCTAGAGCAGAAATAGCGATAATGGGCATATTTTTAGCTAATTTATGTTGTTTAAGAAGACTAATTACCTCAAATCCATTTATATCTGGCAGTACTAAATCAAGAATAACTAGATCTATCTCATATTTAGTTGCTAAATTTAGAGCATCTTTGCCTGTATCTGCTGTAACAAAATTATGGTTTAATAAAATTAGCGTTTGGGAAATAAACAGTAGGTTATCTTCATCATCTTCTACAACTAAGATAATAGGTACGTTAGAATTATTAGCTTTAATTCTTTGACGACAGGATTTTACGTTCATTTTTATCTTTAATAGTTGATATAAAAAAACGCAACTTGGTTAGTGGAGTATCTGCACTGACTGTAAGTTGGATCGCCAGATTTTCTTATAGATCGCACCGCTCTCTGCTTTTAGATATCTAGTTAAGGAGAGAATGATTTGAGTAAAGTTTCTTTTATTTAAAATAGCTTAATTAATTATGATTATACGTTAAAAATTAATAAGCAAATGAGAGTAATCTATCTTCTACTAGATTTATTATCAAAATAGTTATAGGTATTATAGTCGAGAGAATACCACGACACTGATTAAAAAGCTCCCTAGAGGAAAATTAAATCAAGTTTCAATTTCTCTCAATACAATCTTTTTTTGTGACACGATCAAAAATCTTCACAAGTTCCTCAACTTGGTTGTATACAAAAGAATTATCAGTCTCAAAGTATTATTTATTTAACGCTTAAAGAGGTGGATTAGAGGTAAATTAAGATGATCAATAGAATCCTGGTAGCAGTAGACCGTTCCGAAAGAAACAAGTCTGTCTTTAATTCAGCAGTAGCACTTGCCAAAACGACTGGTTCAACTTTGATGCTCTTGCACGTTTTATCGGATGAAGAAGCAGGTTATCCTATGTTGCCAACTTATGCTTATTATCCAATAGTAGATGATCGTAATTACGAAATGTATCACGAAAAGTTAGAAGAGTATAAACAGTGGGGCATTGATTTTTTACAGCAACTAACTCAGCAAGCAACAGAAGAAGGAGTAGCCACTGAATACACTCAATTAACTGGCAATCCAGGACGGACGATTTGTGAATTAGCAGATACTTGGGAAGCTGATTTAATTTTGGTTGGCAGTCGTGGTCTTAAAGGCATTAAAGAAATGTTTCTTGGTAGTGTTAGTAACTATGTTACTCATCATGCGCCTTGTTCAGTTTTAATTGTGCGTTTGGCGATTGCGGGAGAATCAGATTCAAATGATATTACTTCTGAAGAAAAATTAGCTTCTAATAACCAGTAGAAAAATAAACTAAGTAGTAGTTATGCTAAATCTACTTACATTGATTAACAAAATATTCAATGAGATAGGAGGTATTTTTTTATCAAAGTTTTTAGTCATTAGTCTTTAGTTTTTAGTTTAAATTAAGTACTAAAAACAAATTGAGTATAAGACTCCACTGTCTTTATAGTGTCTCCGTTTAGGTATAGTTCAAGACTATATTTGAATGACTAACTACTAACAAAGGCGATTTGGTTCGCCTCATGTACTAACTACTAATAACTTCCTTTATTTGATCTAAGTAAACCCTAATTACTTGGAACAGCTATTACAGATTTTATTGGCAACCTGTATATATCTTTATTTAAACTTGTTCACTATTAACTACGAATTCTAAATATAAAAACATTCCAATTAGGTAAGAATTGGAATGTTTATTATAAACTCAACATTATTTAATTAATGTAGATTAGTGTTCTTTTGGTAAATCTTCGACTTTATAGCTAATAAACATCAGAGCTCCCATAGAGGCTAAGAAAGCACAGATAGCGAAGATGTGCATTGCACTCAGGTGAATTATACCTTCAACAATTACTTCTCTTAAGGCAGATACAACAGCAAGTTCTACCGCTACGCCCACATAGATGCGATGATGTTTTAAATAAACTGCCACTAGGCGGAATAATTCTACTAAGATTAATAAAAAGAGACTTTGACCAGTAACTTGCTTAATATCTGCTCCTGCGCTTAATCCCATAAAAGTATCTACTAAGACCAGACACATTTTAAATACCAAAGCAATCCCGCAGCCGAAGACAAGTACGTCTTGGAAGTTATCGAGACTTTTAAACATCCGCTTAAGACTGAATCTAGACTCGAAAGAACGATTATTGCTTTGAACACCCATTGTATTATTCATGATTCTATTTTTTACTACAGTTTTGCGATTTTGTTACTTGTTAAAATTATCTATTTAGGCAGCTTTCTGATCTTCTTGATCTTGCTCGCTTTGATTTTTAAATTCAATCGTGTCTTGATTGTTAGATTTTTCTGTATTGTCAGCAGCTACACTTAGTGTTTTTGTATTTTCAGAAACAACTTTTAAAGATGGAGTATCTTGTTTGATTTCTGCTGTTTGTTCTTGCTGATTTGCGCTAGAATTTTGCGATTGACTATTCTTTCTAGGTTTATAAACAAACTCAGGAATAATTATTCCTAAACCAATTGCAGTTAAGAAACTGAAAAATTCAATTCGCTGTGCTTTTTTAGAGACAAGGAACTCAGGAATTCCTAGAGGACCACCAGCAGCATCGGCACCGTGACCAGCATCGGCACCGTGACCAGCATCAGCACCGTGACCAGCATCGGCACCGTGACCAGCATCGGCACCGTGACCAGCATCAGCACCGTGACCAGCATCGGCACCGTGACCAGCATCAGCACCGTGACCAGCATCGGCACCGTGACCAGCATCGGCACCATATCCGCCAGTAGCAGGACCATGACCAGCATCAGCACCGTGACCAGCATCGGCACCATATCCGCCAGTAGCGGAACCATGACCAGCATCAGCACCGTGACCAGCATCAGTACCATATCCGCCAGTAGCGGGACCATGACCAGCATCAGCACCGTAACCAGTTTCAGCACCATATCCGCCAGTAGCAGGACCATGACCAGCATCAGCACCGTGACCAGTTTCAGCACCATATCCGCCAGTAGCAGGACCATGACCAGCATCAGCACCGTAACCAGTTTCAGCACCATATCCGCCAGTAGCAGGACCATGACCAGCATCAGCACCGTAACTAGTCTCAGCACCGTAACCAGTCTCAGCACCGTAACCGCCAGCAGCTTCAGCAATTTTTCCTGGTGCTAAAAGTGCAATTGATAATGTTGCTAATGGAAGAACTTTTAATAAATTTAAATCGAATTTCATGGCTTGGGAATTAAGAGCTATAAATTAATTTCTACACCATATACATTAATCAAAAAAAGTGACAAAATCGGAACAAGAAAAATAAAAAACTCCCAATTTTAATTGAAAACTAATACCTAATGGCTCAAAGTGTTGAATTAGTTACTTGTATAGTAACTAAATAGCTGATTAAAAATTCAGAGCTTGTTCGAGTAAAGTGAGTTTTATCTTAAAATAATCTTGCTCACCCGTAGTTAGCTATCAGGTTTAAAACCCTATTTAATTGGTTGGTAGCTGATAGCTTTACTCTTTGATTTACTAGTTGGTATCTTTATAGATAAATAATCCAAACTACATAAGTAGGTAGTCTAAAAAATAAACCAAACTTTTTACTTGACAAACAAGATATAAAAAGCTTGGTTTATTTAGTAGTTACTAAAAGTAATAAAAAAATTAGTTACACGATTAAAGATATGGGAGCATCCCACTTTTTCGATTAAGTAATTATACTCATTGCTAAAATGACCTTTTTTCCAAGGTTTTTATACACTTGACAAAAAACAGAAATTAGGAGTGTGCAAAAGTGGGATGCTCCCTAAAGATATTTAATATCAAGTAGGTTAATCAATTAGATTAAAATATATAAGTAGGTGGGTGTAATTAAATATAAAATGCCTACGGCAAGAAAATAGGGAACAGGGAACAGAGAAACAGCTCAATAGTATGGTTTCATAAATTATTCTGTCTACCTACTTATGTAGATTTTTTTCTACTGTTATTTAAGCTAAACTCTCAGTTTCTCCCGACTCTTCATCTGTGAAGAAAGAGAATGTATTATTCTGCCCTTTATTTTTGTTAGATACAGAGAGGTGGGAGACTTTGAGTTTTACGTTTCATTGAGAAAGTAATTTTTGTTAAAAGAGTTGATTAATACTTTGATGACTGAAAAAAATTTCAAATTTGAATTGGGAACTAATCTGATTATTTCAACTCGCTCTGTAATGCCAAATTTTGGTTACTCTGAAGTGAAAAAATATTCACGACTAAAGCAATTGCTAGTGTTGCCATATAAAGAGTCAATGATAACCAAAGTAGATGATTGCTTTGAAGATGCCAAGAAATCGCAGCCATAGGAGTAAATCCTAAACTTAAAGCGGTTAAAGCAGAATTTCTTAGTATAGTCCCTTCTTTTAAGCCAACAACATATCCTTCCAGAATGTAACCAGTTGCACAACAGGTCGAAAGCGGCAGTAACCAGGTTAAGTAGGCGATCGCCGATTGACTGACTTCGGTATGACTGGTGAGTAAACCCAAAATTGCTTGAGGATGCAGAATCGTTATTATGGAAAATATAGATGAAATTGCTACGCCGGAAAAAATAGAGACGGTTAATAAAGGTATCATTTGTTCAGTTTCACCCTTCCCTTTAAAGTTTCCAATTAGCGTTTGGGTAGTAAGACCAATACCATTAATTGTATATTGACTGAGAAGTACAATCTGTAGCAATAATCCGTTGATGGCAATTATCTCAGTTCCCATACCTGCGCTTAGGTTGGTGAATAATGAGTAAGCAGTAATTACTGCTAGGCAGCGAATAAAAATATTGCCGTTGAGCATAACAATAGATTTTAGGGCTTGCCAATCGAAGACCTCATTCAAAGCTGAGGGTAACGTTTTCCACTTGATACTAATAGCGACACCGATCAAACCAACAATTAGTGCTAGATATTGACTTAATGCTGTAGCAAATCCAGCTCCCATACTTCCCCAGCCCCATTGATTAATCATTAGATAATCTAAAATAGCGTTAGAGCCATTAGCGATTATGGAAATTGCTAGTACCACAGCACTTTTTTCTTGTCCTAAAAACCAACCGATAAGAACGAAGTTAAGCAGAACTGCTGGTGCTCCCCAAATCCGAGCATTAAAGTAATCAAGCCCGAAAGCTTCAATGTCTGGAGAACCCGATAAGATAGCAAAACCAAGTTTATGAATTGGGTATTGTAAGATTAAAATGACTGATGCGATCGCCAGGGCAACTACAGCACCTCTTAAACCTGCTAAAAGAATTTTTTGATGATTATCTTCACCTACTGCTTCAGCAGTAATGGCATTAGTGCCGCTACGAAAAAATTTTAATATGCGATAGATATAATCAAATAATATACCTCCTAAAACTACTCCTGCTAAGTATCGGATATCTGCGAGATGACCCAGAAAAGCAGTGTCGCAGATTCCTGCTAAGGGGATCATCATGTTGGAGAAAATATTGACACTTGCGAGCTTGGAAAATCGAGGTAAAAAGCTACTATAACGAGATGAAAGAGAAAGAGAGAAAAGTGATGAATTCATAGAAAAGCTATGTTTGAGCTGATAACTGTATTAACTGGAAGAAATCAAATAGTGAGAAAACAGTGAAGGTAGGTTTTGGAGATGAGCCAAAAGTTTAGCTTTGTTTCACCTACCTTCTGTTCTCGATTATTCAATTGAGTTCTATTTAGTACATTCAGGTAAGAAGCAACTAGCTGATGTTGGAGAGAGTGAATCGCTCGAACTCGTTGACACTAAGTAAACCGAGAGTTTCAGTGTGTGGCAGCTCAGGCACAAGATGATTCTTGGTTGAGGCATAGAGTTCAGGCATCTGTGAAGTGTGAGCTAAAATGTGGTGTTCATGTGCTGCTACTTCGGTAGTTTTAGCATCGTAAGTTTGAGTGACTAACTTAGGATAGAAACCAATTCCAATGATGGGAATTAAAAGACAAGCAGTGATGAAGATTTCACGAGGTTTAGCATCGGACCAAACTAGGTCTTTGACACTTAAGACCGGATTTTCCGCACCATAGAAGAGGACTCTGAGCATCGAGAGCAAGTAGATGGGAGTCATAATCAATCCAACTGCCGCCAAGATGATTACCACAGCTTTGAAAGTAGGAGTGTAAGCATCGCTGGTAGTTAAACCGAGGAAGATAGTAATCTCGCCGACAAAACCACTCATACCAGGAAGAGCTAAAGAGGCAAAACAACCGGCAGTGAACAGAGCGAAGGTTTTGGGCATTTTCTGAGCCAAGCCACTCATTTCATCCAGCCACAAAGTATGGGTGCGTTCGTAAGCAACTCCACAGAGGAAGAAGAGGCTAGCAGCAATCAAACCGTGAGAGAGCATTTGTAACATGGCACCGCTCAAACCCAAATCGTTGAAGCAAGCAATACCAATTAAGACAAAACCCATGTGGGAAATTGAAGAGTAGGCCATACGGCGTTTGATATTGGTCTGTGCAAAAGCAGCGAAGGCACCGTAGACGATATTGACAATTCCTAAGACGATTAAGACCGGAGCAAAATAAACATGAGCATCAGCTAACATTTCAATGTTCATGCGAATCAGAGCATAACCACCCATTTTGAGCAAGACACCGGCTAAAACCATGGAGATGGGAGCAGAAGCTTCACCGTGGGCATCGGGCAACCAGGTATGGAAAGGAAAGATGGGCAGTTTGACACCAAAGGAGATTAAGAAACCAGTGTAAGCGAGAATTTCTAATGCCAGAGGATATTGTTTGAGACTTAAAGCTTCGATATCAAAAGTAGTAGTACCACCGTAGAAAGCTAGAGCTAGACCAGCAGCTAAGATAAAGACCGAACCGAGAGCGGTGTAGAGAATGAACTTAGTAGCAGCATAACGACGTTTGGGACCACCCCAAATGGAAATCAGTAGATAGACAGGAACCAACTCTAATTCCCACATGAGGAAGAATAAGAGTAAATCTTTGGCGAGGAAGACCCCAATCTGGGCGCTATACATGGCCAACAAGAGGAAGTAAAACAAGCGGGGCTTAGTTTGAACTTTCCAAGCGGCAAAGATCGACAGAGTAGTGACGACTCCAGTGAGCATGACTAAGGGCCAAGAGAGGTCATCAGCACCCAGAGACCAACTCAGACCGAGTTGGGGGAGCCAGGAATAGGTCTCGACTAACTGAAATGCGGGATTATGAAAATCGTAATGTTGCCAGGAAACGAAAGCGATTAAAGCCAGATCAATCAGACCAACACCGAAGGCATACCAACGGACAGTTTTGCCGTCTTTATCGGGAATGAAGGGAATGAACAAGGCAGCTAATAACGGGAATACGGTGACTATCGTCAGCCAGGGAATATGAGTATTAATCATTGGACTTGATAAGTAAAAGTTAAGTTAAGTTAAGATGGGTGCAAAAAAACCGTGGAGATTTATTTACCATCTGCAAATTTTTCTTGTACTTATAGTAGTCCTACAAAAGTGACAAAGCTGGAACAGAAATGAAATAGATCCAAAAAAAGTGCTTAAAAGGATGCGATCTCTTTAGCATATATAGGTTACAAGAATTAGTTACTGATTATTTTGATTAACTGTTTTAGGCTCTCAGAGTTGTTTGGTTATCAATTATTAGCTATCAGCCATAGCATTACGCTTTAAGCTTAGGACATGAGATATTGGTTCAAAGGGAACAGGGAATAGAAGATGTCCTAATATTTTCTCGTAGTGCTATAACCAAAAGTTGTGGTTAAACATAAGAAAAAGCGATCGCTGTAGGTAAAGCGATCGCTTTGTTGTTGGGTGTTTCTTATTGGTTGCTATTGAACATTGAGTAGCCTATCTTGCTAACTACCAAAGTCCATTAACTCTGTATTAACTCTTTTATCTAAGTCAGGGTGAATAGCACCATGAAGCTTAATACAGCACCAAAAATAATTAGAGCATAGAATTGAACACGACCAGTTTCCAGGTATTTTAAACCTTCACCACCAACGAGAGTAACTAAACCAGTCAAGTTAACTGCACCATCAACTACTTTAGAATCGACCTCCATAATCTGTCTTGCTATACGACGAGTACTTTGAACAAAGATCTTGTCATAGATATCATCGATGTACCATTTGTTGAGAGATAATCGATAAAGAGCAGGAAACTTATTGGCGATCGCTGCTGGCTCAATTTTATGCTGAAGATACATCAGGGAAGCCACTGTAATACCAATCAAAGCTATACCTACAGAGTTACCTGCCATAATCAGAAATTCTGTCCAATCAAAGTGGCTGGCCTCAGTAACAATTTCTCCTGGGGCATGAATAAATTTTTCAAAGACATTATCCCAAGGTCTACCAAGCCAACCGATCAAGAAAGAAGGAATAGCCAACACCATTAAAGGTAAGGTCATGGTGAGAGATGATTCATGAGGAGATTCACTATGACCATGTTCGTGGTTTTCAGATGCTAATTCTTGAACATTCATCGCACCAGGACCAAAAGCGGGACGATTCGCCTCTACTAGAAGTTCTTGTCTAATCGACATTTCATTACCGCGGAATGAACCTTCAAAGGTCATGAAATAGATGCGGAACATATAAAAAGCAGTCAGACCAGCAGTTGCCCAGCCAATAAACCAGAGAGCAGGATTAGCACCAAAAGCCAGTCCTAAAATTTCATCTTTAGACCAGAAGCCAGCAAAAGGAGGAATACCGCAGATTGCTAGAGTACCAATTAAAAAAGTCACAGCTGTGATTGGCATATGTTTACGTAAACCACCCATCAGACGCATATCTTGCGCTAAGACTGGGTCGTGTCCGACTACTTCTTCCATGCCGTGAATTACTGAACCAGAACAAAGGAAAAGCATTGCTTTGAAATAAGCATGGGTCATGAGGTGAAATAAACCAGCTGAATAGGCACCGATCCCCATAGCCATTACCATATAGCCAAGTTGGGACATAGTGGAATATGCTAGACCCTTTTTAATGTCATTTTGGGTCAGAGCGATCGTAGCTCCCAACATAGCAGTGAAAGCTCCTGTCCAAGCGATGGTATTCATCACTACTGGAATATTCTCAAATACAGGATACATCCGAGCAATGAGAAAAACTCCGGCAGCAACCATAGTGGCAGCGTGAATTAAAGCAGAAATAGGCGTAGGACCTTCCATGGCATCTGGTAGCCAAACATGGAGAGGAAATTGTGCTGATTTTGCTACTGGTCCTAGAAAAACTAGCACTGCAAACAGAGCTGCCAGTCCTCCTGGCAAAGCACCAGAGGAAACTAAGTCTTGTAGACGTTCTCCCATGAATCCAAAATCAAAACTGCCTGTAGCCCAATACAAACCAAGTATTCCCAGTAAGAGGCCAAAGTCACCCACTCGGTTAGTTACAAAAGCTTTTTGACAGGCATCAGCAGCACCTTGCCGCTCAAACCAGAAACCAATCAGCAGATAAGAACACATACCGACTAATTCCCAGAACACATATATCTGTACCAGGTTAGAACTAACAACTAAACCTAACATTGAGGAACTAAAAATGCTCAAGTAGGCATAGAACCTTACATAACCTGGATCGTGAGCCATATAACCATCGGTGTAGATCATCACCAAAAAAGCTACAGTAGTCACAATGACCAACATCAGAGAACTGAGAGGATCGATGGTATAGCCCATCGTGATATGAAAATCACTTGCTGCTGCCCATTCAATTGTCCGGGAATAAGCTTCATGTCCCTGAATTTGACTCCAGAGTAAATTAAATGAGAGTACCATCGCACTCCCTATCAGAGAGATCAGGAAGACAGCGTTGATTTTTCTAAGATTATTGGTAAATTTATTGAGCGATATCAGACCAGCTCCAACCATTGCTGCTCCTAAGAGCGGTAGCAATGGAATTAGCCATGCATATTGATAAAGAAGTTCCATGATTTTAAGTTAAATTTTCGCTGTAATTTGCTTGATAAATTTGTTATTAGTTAATAGAGGTCTTGACGATTAGCTACGCTAGCCTTGGGATCGCCAGGATAAATAACATCTAAATTTCTGCTAAAAAGATTTAAAGTAATGAAGTAATGGTTTTGATTAGTTAATTTAACCTATATTGTCGAAGCTAAAGATTGCCAGTCAGGGTTGATGTCTAATCCTGCTATTTGCGGTTTTACTAACTGAGTTTGCTTTGTACCGTCAGTATTCATGGTGAACAAAACATTACCGCGATCATATACAATTTTGCTACCGTCAGGAGACCAGCTAGGATTTTTCTCTTGATCTTTAGTATTGGTAAGCTGTTTAAATTGGTCTCCTTGGGTATTCATTATATAAATATCAAAGCTCTGAAGCCCGCTACTAAAAACAATCTTGCTGCCGTCGGGAGACCAACTAGGTGCTAAATCATACTCGCTATTGTTGGTTAGCTGCTGTAAGTCAGAACCATCGGCATCGATAGTATAAATTTCAGCATCTTCATTACCACAACATTTCTGTGGGAAAAGAACAAAGGCAATTTTATTACCATCAGGCGACCAGACGGGAGATTGAGCATTATTACTAGTGAGCTTATGATCGGTGAGTTGATGCTCTTGAGAACCGTCAGAGTTCACTATATAGAGGTCATAGATATATTTAGAGTCTTCAGATCCAGAAAAGACAATTTTGCTATCATCAGGAGACCAGTTAGGGCTAAATGCTCCCGCTTTGGGATCAGTAATTCTTGATGGACTACTTCCATCGGCGTTCATTGTCCAGATTGAACCATCCCAGGCGAACGCAACTTGACTACCGTCATGAGACCAAGTTGGTTCTATACCAAAGTTAATTAGCTGTTGCAGTTCAGAACCATCAGGGTTGACGGCATAGATACCATCAGAAGAAACATACTCAAAAAATGAATAGAAGACAATCTTGCCATTGGATTTTGAGACTGTTTCAGCAGGTTGAACTGGGCTAGTAAGACAGGTAGTAAGAAATAAACCTAATAGCGTGGGACTTATCAATCGAGAAAAATACATCATCATTTCTTAGCGGTTAGTATCAAAAAATCAAACAAGTAGTTATGTTTGACTGGTTATTAGTTTTTTAGTCATAGGCATCAGGAGCAAAAACAATTAGGGCGATCGAAACTGGGGGAAGAGCAAATACAACAATGGCAAATAAGAGTAACATAATGTTTTCCTTAAACTAAATGGACTAAAAATTGAACGATATGCTTCTGAATTAACAGCGGTCAAAATTATGGAATTTTTTAAGGCAACTTTAGAAGACCAATAGTTTTTGAGAAATCAAAAATGTGTTGCGCGAGGTCTTCAAAATTGCTTTTACTCAACCTAATGTTACAGATGAATTTTGGGATATATTGTCGAGTCCTTACACCAAGAAGCTTTGCTAACTCTACTCTAATTCTCATCAAATATAAATAAGAATCTCTATTGATGAGAGTCTGGGCTGTTACCTCCTGGTGTAGTCATGGCTAGATTATCAACAATTAAGCTTGATTTTCTAGAGTCGGAATCGGCAAGATACTTCTCGAACACAAACTCGCTATAATCAGCTAGGTTATCTAGACCCAGGAAGCTAAATAAAACCTCTATGAATAACCAAACAGTTGTTTTTACGATTAATTTTTTCCATTTAACCTGCATTGATACTGCTAATTGAGACGTCTGAGGTAGAGATTATTGAACTAATACAATAATTAACCGAAGCCAAATTTCTTCCACAGATAGATTTAGCAGTCAATTAAATCTACATAAACTAAGACAATATCAAGAATGAAGATTAATGAGGTAATAATTACTTCAACTTCCGTACAGTCAACTCAAAGTGTAGAGTGTCTAAAACAAGAAGAAAATAGGCATTGCTTGTTTGAAGTATGAACTTAAGATAGTTAGTTTTTAGCTTTACGCTTTAAAAAATTGTCGATCACTATAAAAGATAAGTTCATAAATCAACTTGAGAGAAAGCAATTGAAGGAAAAGGGAACAAAATTAATCATCCATTTCCTTGAGAGTAGCAACAGTGGAAGCAGACATTTGACTGAGATATCTAAAGATCCAGTACTTGACAATGGTATCCATCACCACCGGCACCGTCGCAATAAACAGGGAAATAGCACTATGATTAGCGGCAACACCTAAGTGATTAGCCATACTCTCCAAGAGAACTTCCCAACCATGAGGAGAGTGGAAACCGACAAACATATCGGTAAACAGAATAATGGCAAAGGCTTTGGCACTATCACTCAAACCGTAGATAATATTGTCCACAAAGGACTTGAGAGTCTCAATATCTCGGCGCCGAATTAAGAGCACCAGGGCAAAGGCAAATAGACCGACAAAATCAGCGAAGACATTACTAATGGAATTGATATTTTTACGATGGTAAGTAGTAGCAATTTCATTAGCTTCCTCTTGAACTTTCTCTTCGAGAACTTCAGGAGCGATAGGAGGAACACCTTTGAACATATGCTCCATCTTCAGCTCTTCTTCATAGGCATTAAGCTCCATGAGTGCTTCTTCGCGCCATTCAGAATTTAACTCATCGAGAGAAACCGGAGTATCACCACGATACTCCTGGACGATAGGTGCAATCACAAAATGCTTGGAGACTTGCTGAGTCAAAATCGGGATCACAATCAGTAAGGCTAATAGCCGCACTGCAACTTTAGTTATGGCACGAGAACGGCGAAACTCATTGACTACCTCTTGCTCAGACTTGGGATTGAAGTCATTTTTAATCTTGTCAAAAGTTTTACCAACCGAGCCAGTGTTTAAAAAGTTATTAACCGGGTTAGAAACATTACGAGGCTGCTGAGTGCGGGCTCGGGGTGGAGAGATGGGAGCAGTGCTGGAGGGGACATCGACTACCTGATTAGTAGATAAGGAGGAGCCAGATGCTGGAGGCTCAGAGAGGGGAACCAAGGCAGCAGGGGAGCCAGATTGATTATAGTTAGCTAAAATCCCTTCGGCAAAAATCAATTTCTCGAGATGATTGGAACCGAGTTTGCCTGAGGCGGAACTGCTAGAGTTAAATTGGTCCACTCCAGCTTGCAAAATCTCCAAATTTTCCAGAACTTCAGCTTGTAAGCGGTCGTTTTGTAGAGATTCAATGGGAACACGATAGCCACTGAAATAGTGGTTTTCAATCGTCTTAATTTTAGAAGCAGCCTCATAAGCAGTCTTGAGAGATTGCTCAGGGTTACCAAAAAATTGGTCTTTGAGTTGGCTCAAAGGAGATTTACGTTGGAAAAAGCCAGATGACATTATGTTGGTAAAAGTTAGATTAAATTACAATTAAAGGGAAAAAATCGCTATTAAAAACAAGCTGATTATGTTTCAGGCAGCGAGATAACTATCGGCCACAATATGATTTTTATTATTTTGAGTAGTAGTGGAAGAGGTAGTGGTAACGACAGAGAGATAATTGCCATTAAAAAGCTTTTGGCGAGCAGACTTAGAGCGTCTACGGCGCTGAACAGAATTAACAGAGGGTAAACAGTTAGCGGTGACTTGAGAGTTAATAATGGCACCAGCAACAACATGACGACCGTTAGCAATCTGAGTCATGATTGAGCGATGGCGGTAATGGGGAATAGAGTGAGAATGGTTTTGGGAGTTAGTGAGTTGAGATAAAGAAGAAGTCATAACCAAAAAATTGTTCCTCTAGACTAGATAGCAATAGGGATAGATGCAGTGGAAATTAATTTCCGCCTTTAGAATAAACCGATCAAAGTAACGAACTCGGAACAAAAAAGTAACAAACTAGTAAAAATCTTAGTATTTTTAGCTAAAAACAGTTGCTATACGTCGAAGTTTCAAGTTTTTAAAAGTTCAGATATCAATTTCAAAGTATGTGTTGTGTAGAGATTTAGTTAGTTATTTATACTTATCTCGTTTTTTACAATTAAATCATAATCTAAAACTGCCCTCGTACTTGGCTTGACGAGACTTTGTCCATCGTGGATAAGGATAATAGCCGAATGATTCAATTTTAATATAAAGTAGTGTAAAGTAAGAGTTGTCTCGTGGATTTAATTTAGTCGTTTTGTGAAGGCGAACAATGAGATTGCAGCTTTCTGACTTAGAAATTAGTAGGTGGAATTAGACCCACTGCCAAAATTGTCTTCATCAAGTGAGCTGCTCGGAAGCAGCCGAAGATTACCGTAAAGTAAACAAGCGACTATTTGAGAAGCAAGTAGCAGACATAACACCAATTGAAGATCAGTTTGTCCCTCGTAGTGTAGTTAAGAAAAAAAGAGATAAATCATGAAACTGTTGTTAGTCGAAGACGATCGCGAAATAAGTGAATTACTCAGCGAAGTATTGAGTGACGAACAATATCTAGTCGATGTCGCCAGCGACGGCGAAGAAG